>DLND01000174.1:17026-22397 GCA_002476905.1 Flavobacteriales bacterium UBA7519 | reverse complement strand
GAATCTCCGATTTCCAAAGCATCAACATTGTTAGATGTCACAAACTGTAACAAGTCTTTTGCAGAAGGACCTTCGATAAAAAATTGTCCCATATGAGACACATCAAAAATTCCCGCTTTTTCGCGGACAGCAAAATGTTCTTCTGTAACTCCTGAATATTGAACAGGCATTTCGAATCCTGCAAACGGAACGATTTTAGCGCCTAGAGAAACGTGTTTATCGTATAAAGCGGTTTTTTTCATTTTAAAAGGAAGATTTATTTTAGTTGCGCACAAATCTAAAAATTAATGATGAATTATAAATGATTAATACTAAATTTTATGCCTTATGAATTATCTCATTTCAGGATAAACGTATTAATCTTACCTTTGCACCTCTAATTAAAAACTATGAGCGACACTATTCTTTGCCCAAAATGCCAATCCGAATTCACTTACGAACAAGATAATTTACAAGTTTGTTCTCAATGTTTCCACGAATGGAATCCTGCGGAAGTTTCAGCAGAAGGCAAAATTTTTGACTCTCTAGGTAAAGAATTACAAAATGGAGATTCTGTAATTGTGATAAAAGATTTGCCTGTGAAAGGTGCTCCAAAACCTGTAAAAGCAGGAACCAAAGTTAAAAACATCCGTCTTCGTCCAGATTCAGACCATAATATTGATTGCAAAATCGACGGCTTCGGTTCTATGGCTTTGAAATCTGAGTTTGTGAAAAAGGCTTAGTTAGCTTTTAGCAATTGGCTTGTTGTATATTGCTTTTTTAATCTAAATGCCATGAGCTACCAGCTACAAGCAAAAAAAAGGAAAAATTTGGCAGGGTAAACTTTCAAAGACTTTGATTGCGAATGCTAATTTCGGTCTTTAGGGGCAGAAAGAGAATTAACCAAAAATTTCCTGATGTATTTTCGTTTGTCAAAATTAGAAATTTTATCCAATTCAACAAACTGAAAATGTATAAGTTATTAATATTTTATCAACAAATTTAAAAATAGGGAATTTAAAATTGTAGAAAGACGTTTCCAGTAAGTAAATTTTGAGAATAAACAACAATTGATTTATCATTGATTCTGAGTTTATTTCGATAATGCGAACCCGCAAAAAGACTTTCTAAAACACTTGCCTCAACTCCACCTTCAGCAACTTTTATCTGATGCGGAAAGTAATGTTTTTTGGAAAGATTAAATTGAGTTTTTTCTTCTTCTGTAAAAATATTTACTTCACCTAAAAGCTTGGCAACATAATCGTTGTAAGGATTTTCGTAAGTTTCTTTTGGCGAATCATTCTGAATCAATCGTCCTTGCTGCAGAACGACAATTTTGTCTGCCCAAGGCAAAACTTCTTCCAAATTATGCGTCGAAATCAAAAGACTTAGATTATTTTGCTTTACATAAGTGAACAATTTATCTCTTAATTCGAATTTTCTGGAAAAATCAAGGTTACTAAAAGGCTCATCCAGCAAAAGCATCTTAGGAAGTATAGCCAAAGCTCTGGCAATCGCCACACGTTGTTGTTGTCCTCCGCTTAAGTTTTTAGGAATCACTTTCGCATATTCTGAAAGTCCAACAACATCCAAAAGTTCCTCGATCTTTTCTTTTTTCGATTTTAAATTGATATTAGAAATGAATTTCCCAACATTATCAGCAACCGTAGCATAAGGCATCAGATCATAATTCTGCGCTACGAATTTCATTTTCGATTCTCCAGGCACAAGATTTCCTTTCGGGCCAAACAATTTTTCACCGTCAAAAATAATTTCACCGCTCTGCCAATCCATCAATCCGTATATTAGGCTTAGCAAGGTTGATTTTCCACAGCCGCTTTCGCCTGCCAACGCAACCACCTGACCTTCATCTACATTCAGATTTAGGTTTTGAAACAGAGGATTTTTGGTCTGATAATTGAAATAAAGATTTTTGACTTCTAAGAGCATTTTATGAAAATTGTTTTTTGAAGTATAATAATTTTATTATTTTAGCAAAGAACGTAAAACTTAATAACAAATTAAAATATTCTGAGTGAAAACCAAGCCAATGGACACTCAACTTTCAAATTCCTACAGCCTGATATGAAAAAATCAACCATTATTGCAGCTATCCTGATGATCTCAGCCTCTATTTTTGTAATTTCCTGCGGAAAAGATAAACCCGTAACCAGCGAAAGCAATGAGGTGCTTACTACTACAAACGGACAAATATATGTCATAGATACGATGAACAGTAAAGCAGAATGGAAAGGTTTTAAAGTGGTGAAGTCCGACAATACCAGTCATATTGGAACTTTGAAATTTGAAAGTGGCGAGGTTACCGTCAAAGATAATAAGCTGGAAAGTGGGCAATTCGTCATTGATATGAATTCTATTGCGAATGAAGATCTGAAAGAAACTGATGGCAATGCAAAACTTATAGGGCATCTAAAAAGTGCAGATTTTTTTGATGTAGAAAAATTCCCAACGGCTTCCTACGAAATCACAAAAATTTCAGAAGCGCCAGCAGGAAGTGATTATAACACAGTTTTGGATGGAAATCTGACTCTAAAAGGAATTACAAAACCAGCTACTTTTAATGCCAATGTTAAGATAAAAGATGGAGAACTTAGTATTGCTACAGAGCCGAAAGACATTAACAGAGATGAATTTGGAATTAAATTTCAGATGCCTGCTGCAGAAGGCCTTATCAAAAACGAGATTAATGTTCAGATGAAAGTTAAGGCTATTGAGAAGAAATAAATAGCTTTTTGTATTTGGCTTTTTGCTATTATCATAAAATTATAATTAATCTGCTTTCTTAAAGGCAGATTTTTTTATGGAATTTTTGGTTTAAAAATCGTATTTTTGCAATCTATTTTTTATAAAGAATAATGCTAGAGAAAATTGATGACCTATTGTTAGAAGTACAAAACTTCCAGTCTTCTGCAAAGGATGAGATAGAACAGTTCCGTTTAAAATTCAATGGAAAAAAAGGAATCATGAACGATTTTTATGATGCATTGAAACAAATTCCTAATGAGCAAAAGAAAGATTTTGGACAAAAAATCAATGTCTTAAGAAATACTGTGAATGAAAAGCTAGAGGAACTAAAAACATCTTCCGAAAGCAAAATCATCCTTGAAAAAGAAGACCTTACAAGACCTGCTTTTCCTTTGGAATTGGGCTCTCGTCATCCAATCAATTTAGTTAAAAATAAAATCATTGACATCTTCAAATCTATAGGTTTTGCTGTTGCAGACGGACCAGAGATCGAGGATGATTGGCATAACTTTACGGCACTTAACCTTCCGGAATATCATCCGGCGAGAGATATGCAGGATACGTTTTTCATCGAACAGAATCCTGATGTTTTGTTGAGAACACATACTTCTTCTGTTCAAATTCGTTATATGGAAGAGAATGAACCGCCGATGAGAATTTTGGCTCCAGGTAGAGTTTTCCGTAACGAAGCAGTTTCTTCACGTTCACATTGTATCTTCCACCAAATTGAAGGTTTGTATATTGATGAGAATGTAAGTTTTGCAGATTTGAAACAGACCATTCAGTTTTTCACAACTGAACTTTTTGGGAAGTCGAAAATCAGAATGAGACCTTCTTATTTCCCTTTTACTGAGCCAAGTGCGGAAGTAGATGTTTATTGGGGACTAAACTCTGAAACAGACTACAGAATCACTAAGGGAACGGGCTGGCTGGAAATCATGGGCTGCGGAATGGTGGATCCTGCCGTTTTAAAGAACGTAAACATAGATCCGGACAAATATTCTGGATATGCATTTGGGATGGGAATTGAAAGAATCGTAATGCTTCTATATCAAATGAGCGACATCAGAATGTTCTTTGAGAATGACATCAGAATGCTTGAGCAGTTCAAAACATTATAATTTATTATTACTAAATATCAATCCTGTAAACGAAGATTTACAGGATTTTTTTGTTTTAAAAATCAAACATTAACTTTCAATCTTATTTTTTCGCTAATTTTGAACATAATAAATTTTAAAAACAAAGTGATGAAACCAGAATTCGAAGAATTAACACTTGTAAAAGATGAAGCAAAAAAACGTTTCTACATAGAAGTTGATGGCCATTTAGCGTTTATTAGTTACGATTACGCCGAGGGAGAACATCGGATTGCTCTGGTACATACAGAAGCAGAACCTGAACTATTGGGAACAGGAGCCGCTGCTGCAGTGGTTGAGAAAACATTACAATATATAAAAGAGAATGGGAAAAAACTACTTCCCTTCTGTCCTTATATTTTTGCATACATCAAAAAGCATCCGGAATGGAAAGCACTCGTAGATGAAAACTTTACAGGTTATGACCAATTGTAAAAACATTCTTGATTATGAAAATTGATTTAAAAGTCTTTCTGTAAAAATAATCTCATAAGTTTTCCTTATTTGAAGACTAGGAAACAAAGGAATGATTTCTTTACACCTATTAACAAAAAAAATCAGACATTCGTCTGATTTTTTTATTAATATATTTTTAAATTATGGTTTATAACCATCCTTCAGAGTCACGGTTCTATTGAATACTAGCTGTTCATCAGAAGAATCCCTGTCTTTGATATAATATCCAATTCTCTGAAATTGATAATGATCTTCTAAGGTTGCATCTTTCAGACTTGGTTCCGCAAAACCATAAGAAACTCTAAGTGATTGTGGATTTATAAATTCTATAAAATCTACATCTTTCTCCGCATCTGGCTGCTCGGTTGTGAAGAGTCTTTCATAAGTTCTGATTTCTATTGGTAAAGCATGTTTTGCAGAAACCCAATGCAATGTTCCTTTTACCTTTCTAAGACTGGCTTCTGTTCCGCTTCCCGATCTAGAATCTTCATCATAAGTTGCAAAAATAGTAGTTACTTCTCCCTTATCATTTTTTTCTACACGTTCAGCTTTAATAATATACCCAGACTTTAAACGGACTTCGCCCCCCAATTTTAATCTGAAGAATTTTTTATCTGCTTCTTCCTGAAAATCTTCTTTCTCTATATAAAGTTCTTTTGAAAACGGTACTTGCCTTGTTCCAGCGTTTTGATCTTCTGGATTATTTTCTGTTTCCAGCCATTCTTCCTTATCATCCGGATAATTCTCTATGATAAGTTTTACCGGATTCACAACCGCCATTACTCGGGTCGCAATCTTATTAAGATCTTCTCTCACAGAAAACTCTAATAACTGAATATCAATCAAGTTTTCTCTCTTGGCAACACCCACTCTATCTATAAAATTTCTGATGGAAACCGGTGTGTAACCTTTTCTTCTCAGTCCGGAAATAGTTGGCATTCTAGGATCGTCCCATCCAGTTGTTACACCTTCTGCGACCAATCGTTGTAGTTTTCTTTTAGATGTAACCATGTAAGAAACATTCATCCTTG
>DLND01000174.1:12409-16981 GCA_002476905.1 Flavobacteriales bacterium UBA7519 | reverse complement strand
ATCTTTGCTTAGGCGCCACTTTTCCTTGCTCATAAACTTGGTTTAGGTACCATTCGTAAAGCGGACGATGGTTCTCGAACTCTAGCGAACAAAGCGAGTGCGAAACCTGCTCCAGATAATCACTTTCTCCGTGCGCCCAATCGTACATCGGATAAATTTTCCAGCTGTCTCCAGTTCTGTGATGCGGACGCTTTAGAATCCTATACATAACAGGGTCACGCATATTCATATTAGGAGATGTCATATCGATTTTTGCACGAAGACTCATTGCACCTTCCTCGAATTCGCCATTTTTCATTTTTTCAAAAAGCTGAATGCTCTCTTCTACGGGGCGATTTCTGAATGGCGATTCTATACCTGGTTCAAAAGGATTTTTCCTCTGAGCTGTTATATCTTCGGAAGGCTGTTCATCTACATAAGCTTTTCCTTGTTTGATTCGTTCTACAGCCCAGTCATATAACTGCTGAAAGTAGTCTGAGGCATAACATTCTTTATCCCACTCAAAGCCAAGCCATTCCACATCTTTTTTAATAGAATCTACAAATTCCTGTTCTTCTTTTTCCGGATTGGTGTCATCAAAACGAAGATTGACAGGCGCATTGTATTTTTCTCCCAAACCAAAATTGATGCAGATCGCTTTTGTATGACCTATGTGAAGATAACCGTTTGGTTCTGGCGGAAATCGGAAACGTAATTTTCCGGAATCCAAGCCATTTTCCGAGTCATCTTCTATGATTTGCTCAATAAAATTGAGTGATTTTTTTTCTTCTTCCATAATCTGAACTTGAGGCGCAAATTTAACTTAATTTCCCCGAACAATAAAACGTTTATAACTATTGATTACGCCTAAAATATTATTATAGACTGAAAATTATTATTTAGGAAATGTTAAATTTCTGTGAACTTTGAACAAATAGTTATATACCGTTCATTTTTTTTTAATTTTGGGATAATTAATAAATCGTAATGAATCGTAAAAAAATCCTTTTAGTTGATGATGAGCAAGACATTCTAGAAATCATCTCATATAATTTGGAAAAAGAAGGCTACCATGTTTTTACTGCAAGTAACGGAAATGAGGGCATTGCAAAAGCAAAAGAAATCTTACCAGACCTCATTCTTCTTGATGTAATGATGCCAGAAAAAGATGGTATAGAAACTTGCCAGGAGCTTAGAAAAATTAAAGAACTACAGAAAACCCTCATTGTATTCTTATCTGCAAGAAGCGAAGAGTTTTCTCAGTTGGCAGGTTATCAGGCCGGTGCAAATGATTATATCGTCAAGCTCATTAAACCAAAAGTTTTAGTTTCGAAAGTAGCAGCGCTTTTGCAGTTGGGTGCACAATCTCAGGAGAATTACAATTATATCGAAATCGGTGACCTGATCATTGACAAAGATAATTTTAAAGTATCAAAAGGAAAAGAAGAATTTTTACTTCCTAAAAAGGAGTTTGACCTGCTTTATCTGCTTGCTTCCAATAATGACAAAGTTTTCAAAAGAGAAGAGATCCTTGAAAAAGTTTGGGGAAATGATGTGATTGTAGGCGAAAGGACTATCGATGTTCACATCAGAAGGCTGAGAGAAAAACTAGGAATCAATACAATACAGACACTCAAAGGAATTGGTTATAAATTAGTAGTTTAGGATTTTCTTTAGAGAAAATCTTTTTTTTGATATGAGATTTAGAAATTCTTTAAAGATAAACTGGCTTTCTGTTGCGGCATCTATGCTACTGGTTACCGTGATAGGAAGCGTAGTTTTGATTTTTGAGTTTTATACAGATGATGTTTATTTCAAGACAAGAAATTTTAATTATTTTCTTGTTTTTACTCTTTGGTTTCTATTTCTACTAAATTATTTTGTGTTAGAGTTTCTATTCAATTATTATAGCAAAAATCAGATCCGCAGAATCACAAACATCCTTCCGGAAGACATTATTCACGATTATGATTCCGATCTGAGTTTCAAAGAACTAGGAGAAAAGATGCACGAGATGAATCAGAAAAATGCAGAAATTGATATGATGAAAGAGATGGAAAACTACAGGAAAGAATATATCGGAAACATCTCTCACGAGCTGAAAACGCCTCTATTCTCGATGCAAGGTTACATAGAAACACTCAGAGATGGCGGCGTGGAGGATCTATCTATTCGTGATAAATACCTGCAAAGAATTGACAGTTCTGTGGAAAGGCTTCTGAATATTGTGAAGGATCTGGATATGATTAATAGATATGAATCCGGACAAATTGATCTGAAATACAGTGTTTTTGATATTAATCTTTTGGTGCAGGAGATATTTGATCTTTTGGAAATGGAAGGAGAAAAACATGCGATGACTATGCAGTTGCAAACCACCCAGCCTCAGCTTTTTGTATCTGCCGACAAACAAAGAATTTCACAAGTGCTTATCAATCTGATTTCCAACTCTATAAAATACGCTAACAGAGAAGAAGCACAGATTATTGTCTCTACAAGGGAAGGAACCAAGAGTATTCATATTTCTGTAGAAGACAACGGAATGGGAATAAAGCCTGAAAATTTACCAAGAATTTTTGAACGTTTTTTCCGTGTAGAAAGCAGCAGAAGCAGAAAAGAAGGCGGTTCTGGGCTTGGTCTTGCAATTGTGAAGCATATTCTAGAAGCGCATCAGCAAACTATAGCTGTAGAGAGCACCTATCTTTCCGGAACAAAATTTAAATTTAAACTTACAAAATCGACTCCGAGAATAAAGAAAATAAATGGTATCTCCAATGGTAATTCTGTACCCGGAAAAGCGCAAAATTTATAAAAAACTTTTTTCAAAAAAAATTATTCAGAAACTTTTCCGAAATTTCATTTGTTTTATATTTGCATCATTAATCAACCTAGTACAAAGCTAAAGTAAAACTAAAATGGTTTATAAGATAAGAGTAATTCTAGACGCCAAAGAAACAATTTTCCGAGATATTGAAATCAAAGATAAACAGACACTTTGGAATCTGCACCTGGGTATCAAGAGCGCATTCAGTCTGCCTGGCGAAGAGTTGTCATCCTTTTATTTTTCCGATGATGAGTGGAATGAAGGTCGTGCTGTACCTTTGGAGGATATGAGTGATGATGGAGACGGAGAAATCATGTCTGATATTTATCTGAACGAGGGTTTCCCGGAAGTTGGTTCTAAAATGAGATTTCAATATGGTTTTATAGACCTTTGGGAGTTTTTCTGCGAACTTTTGGAAATAAATGATGAAAAACCAGCAGTGAATTATCCGATAACTGTTTACAGATTTGGAAATGTTCCTTTAAAAGCACCTAGCAAAAACGGCGCAGCAAGTGGAAAAAGCAAAAGTTCTTCAATGCCCCTTCTGGATGATGATTTTGGAGATTTTGATGCAGACTTTAAAGAAACCAGTTTTGATGACGATGATGATGATTTTGACGATGAAGAAGAAGACACTGGCTACAATGATGTTTTCGACGAAGACGATGAGGATTAATCCTTCTAATAATAAAGCCCGAAGTTTTTCGGGTTTTTATTTTTTATTGGCAGTTCTACATTTTTCAATTATTTCAAAAACTGTCCAGTGTAAAAATTACATTTAGAAAACATTAACAATCTTGGGTTTTCAAGCATGATTTGTTTTTATTACATTTACAGAATAGACAATAAATTCACAACTCTAAGAGAAATTTTTTTATAATGAAAAAACTGATTCTTATTCCGGCAATAGCCGCACTTTTATTATCCTGCAAAACTCAGAATCAAGCTATGGAATTACCACAAGAATGGAAACACACTACCAATATTTACGAAGTAAATGTAAGACAATATACACCAGAAGGTACTTTTTCCGCTTTTGAAAAGCATTTGCCCAGACTTAAAAAAATGGGCGTAAAAACATTGTGGTTTATGCCAATTACACCTATCGCACAGAAAAACAAAAAAGGTAGTCTGGGAAGTCCTTATGCAGCTTCTGATTATACAGCCATCAATCCGGAATTTGGAACTTTAGATGACTTTAAACATCTGGTGAATGAAGCTCACAAAATGGGTTTCAAGGTAATCATTGATTGGGTTGCCAACCACACCGGTTGGGATCACGTTTGGACAAAAACACATCCAGATTGGTATCTGAAAGATGCAGACGGCAGTTTTCATAAAGCCAGTGGAATGGATGACATTATAGAACTGGACTACTCCAACAAGGAAATGCGTTTGGCGATGATAGATGCTATGAAATATTGGGTAAAAGAAACAAATATTGATGGCTTCCGATGTGATCTTGCAAGTTGGGTAGAAGTTGACTTCTGGCAACAAGCAAGACCAGAAGTAGAAAAAGTAAAACCTCTTTTCTTCCTTGGCGAGTTTGACGAAATAGAATCTCCCGACTATGGTAAAGTTTTCGATGCCAGTTACAGCTGGAAATGGATGCATCTTTCTCAGGATTTTTATCAAAAACATCTTCCTCTTTCTGATCTGAAAAACCTGCTAGAACAATATTCCAAAATTGGAGATAACTCTATGAGAGCCTGGTTTACAACCAATCACGATGAAAACTCATGGAACGGAACCGAATATGAAAAGTATGG
>DLND01000174.1:0-12317 GCA_002476905.1 Flavobacteriales bacterium UBA7519 | reverse complement strand
TTGCCCCAGCTTTAGCCGTATTTTCTGCTACCTGGAACGGTGTTCCCTTGCTCTATTCTGGGCAGGAATTGCCTATGAAGGCTAAGCGTTTAGAATTTTTCGAAAAAGATCCTATTCCGTGGACCGGAAAATATGAACTGGAGAATTTTTACAGAACATTACTGACTCTTAAATCTGAAAATCCAGCTTTGCGGGGAGGTGATCCAGCTGTTACAACCTATTGGATAAACACCTCTGCCAATGATAAGATTCTTGCTTATCTCAGAAAAAATGGTGATAAAGAAGTTCTGGTACTCATCAACACAACTAAAGAAAATGTCAATATGAAAATACAAGATGACCATCTAAATTCCAATTATAAAAATGTTTTTACGGGTCAAAAAAATACATTAATAAACGGATCAGATATCAGCCTTGGATCTTTTGGCTATATGGTTTTTGAAAAATAAACTCAACAATTAATTAATAAAACAATCCCTTTCCAGGTATGGAAAGGGTTTGTTTTTATATCGCTAGCACCAAAGAATTTATTTATTCTGTCCTGGCGCAAATGGTCTAGCAGATTTGGTTCCGTAAATTTTCTTCGCTTGTCCCGGTGGGATTGATTTTCCACTTACCGTTCTGGCACTTGTTGTCGTTCTTACTTCACAAGATATCATACTAAAAGCGAAAACAACAAGTGAAAGATAAATTTTAAATGATTTCATAACTGGTTTTTCGTACAGAATCACAAATCTGATACCAATTACATCTCTTTCTTCAAAAACTTAGCGGTCAAACTTTTCTTAGATTTAATTACTTCTTCCGGCGTTCCTTCTACAATGATTTGTCCGCCGTGTTTTCCTCCTTCTGGCCCAACATCAATAATATGATCCGCCAATTTAATCACATCCATGTTATGTTCGATGATGATGAACGAGTTTCCTAAGTCTACCAATTTTTTAATCGCGTCCATTAGGATTTTCACATCTTCGAAATGAAGTCCGGTTGTCGGTTCATCTAAGATATACAGTGTATTTCCTGTTTGTTTTTTGGAAAGTTCGGTTGCCAGCTTCACACGTTGAGCTTCTCCTCCACTCAAAGTTGTGGATTGCTGTCCAATTGTGATATAACCTAGACCAACATCTTGCAAAGTCTTCACTTTATTAAAGATTTTCGGAATTGGTTGGAAGAATTCTACCGCTTCATTAATCGTCATATCCAAAACATCAGAAATCGATTTTCCTTTGTAACGAACCTCTAGAGTTTCGCGGTTAAAACGTTTTCCGTGGCAGGTTTCGCAATGAACATAAACATCCGGAAGGAAATTCATTTCAATCACTTTCAAACCGCCACCCTGACAAGTTTCGCACCTTCCACCTTTCACATTGAAAGAAAAAAGTCCGGCTTTGTAACCACGAATTTTACTTTCTGGCAATTCGGCGAAAAGATTTCTGATATCCGTAAACATTCCCGTGTAAGTCGCAGGATTGGAACGCGGTGTTCTCCCAATTGGACTTTGGTCAACATCTACAATTTTGTCGATATTGTCAATTCCTTCAACACTTTTATATGGTAAAGGTTCCTGAATTGCTCTGTAAAAATGACGGTTTAGAATCGGGTACAAAGTTCCGTTAATCAATGATGATTTACCACTTCCTGAAATCCCTGAAACAACCACCAATTTCCCTAACGGAATCGTCAGATTAACATTTTTCAGATTATTTCCAGATGCACCTTTCAGAACAATAGATTTTCCGTTTCCAGCTCTTCGTTCAGCAGGAATCTCGATTTTACGTTTTCCTGTGATATAATCGGCTGTGATTGTATTGGCTTTGGTAATGTCTTTCGGATTTCCTTGCCAAAGAATTTCTCCACCGAACTTCCCTGCTTTTGGACCAATATCCAAAACGTGGTCGGCTTCCAAAATCATATCCTTATCGTGTTCCACCACCAAAACTGAGTTTCCGATATCACGAAGATGTTTTAACGAGTTAATTAATCTTTCGTTGTCACGCTGATGAAGACCGATCGAAGGTTCGTCCAAAATGTAAAGAACATTTACCAATTGAGAACCGATTTGAGTTGCCAAACGAATACGCTGAGATTCTCCTCCAGAAAGCGTTCTTGAGCTTCTGCTGAGACTCAGATAATCCAAACCAACATCCAAAAGAAACTGCAATCTGGTTTCGATTTCTTTCAGAATTTCGTGTGCGATAATTTTATTTTTATCACTGAATTTATCTTTCACATCAGCCAACCAATCTTTGAAATCTAGCAAAGACAAAGCGTTCACTTCCGCAATATTTTTTCCATCAATCTTGAAACTCAAACTTTCCTGACGAAGACGTGCGCCTTTACAAGTCGGGCAAGTTTCTTCAGTTGTGAAGTTTCGTTCCACTAAAACTGCGTCATAATTTTCTCTTTCTTCAACAATCTCTTCAAGGATTTTGACTAAACCTTCAAAGTTGATTTTGATTTTTTTGGAAATTCCAGCGTGTTTGAATTCTTTAGTAACATCACTGCTGTAACCATAATAAATATAATCTAAAGCTTCTTTCGGAATATCTTTAAACGGCGTTGCCAGCCCAAGATCAAAAATTTCTAAAATTAATTTGATTTGAGAAAGAATCCATTTGTTGGATTTGATTTGTTCCAGTGGCAACAATGCGCCTTGGTTGATTGATAATTTATTGTTTTCAACAAAATAATCTGTATTGACTTTTTTAATCGTACCAAGACCTTTACAAGTCTCGCAATGACCTTTCGGAGAGTTGAAAGAAAAAGTGTTTGGTTCAGGCAATGCCAAGGAATCTCCAGTAGAATCGTCCATCAAATTCTTACTGAAAAAGTGAACTTCATCTTGTCCCATTTCCTGAATCGCAATAATCCCTTCTCCCATTTCCAAAGCCGTTTTCAGTGATTTTGGCATTCTCGCTTCAGATGCATTTTCACCGATAATCCAACGGTCAATCACCACTTCGATGTCGTGGGTTTTATAACGGTCAAGCTTTAAATCGTATTCGATGTCCTGCAAGACACCATCTATTCTGGCTTGTGAATAACCTTTTTTGGAAAGGTGAATGAATAACTCGTGGTAATGCCCTTTTCTGGAACGCACAACTGGAGCCAACAGATAAACTTTTTTTCCTTTGAAGTTATCTTTGATGGTTTCCAAAATTTGCTCCTCTGTATAACTTACCAAACGTTTACCGGAACTTATAGAATAAGCATCCGAAACTCTTGCAAACAAAAGTCTCAGAAAATCATATAGTTCTGTAATTGTTCCAACGGTGGAACGTGGATTCTTATTCGTGGTTTTCTGCTCAATAGCGATTACTGGAGACAAACCTTCAATTTTATCAACATCCGGACGTTCCAATCCACCCAAAAACTGCCTTGCATAAGCCGAAAAGGTTTCGATGTAACGGCGTTGTCCTTCGGCAAAAATCGTATCGAAAGCCAAAGAGGATTTTCCGCTGCCGGAAAGTCCTGTAATAACAACCAATTCGTTTCTTGGAATTTTAACAGATATATTCTTGAGATTGTGTTCTCTAGCACCGTAAACTTCGATAAAATCCTGATTATCTTTCATTAAATTATTCTCATTCTGGGAAAACGCAAATTTACGGAAATTAACTTGGTTTTTTAATGATTAAATTGATTAAACACTAAGGCACAAAAAATATTTCTATGCGAATGTTTTAAGGCACAAAGAAAAACCTTGTGCCTTAAAATATACAGAAAAGGAAGAAACAACGTTGTGTCTTTGTGTTAGAAATCAAGCACAAGTTTAATAATATTTAACATTATTTTTTAGAGGATAAAACTTAAGCTAAAACTATCTTTGCAACTTGAAAAAATTAAAAAATGAAACGTATTTTATCAAAACTTGCATTCGCAGTTTGTATTTTGTCATCACTTTACTCTTTTGCTTGGGGATTGACAGGACACAGGATTGTAGCAGAAATTGCACAGCATCATTTGACTTCCAAAGCTCAGCGAAATATCAAAAAATTGTTTGGTGAGCAGAAAATGGCTTACTATGCCAACTGGCCGGACTTCATTAAGTCTGATACAACTGGCGTTTGGAAAGAAACCTCGTCTTGGCATTATGTAAATATCAATCCACAGAAGAATTTTGTGCAGTTCAAAGATTCTTTGTCCGTTCAAAAAGCACCGAATCTTTATACTCAAATCAAAAGTTTGTCGGAAAAAATCAAGGATAAAAATGTTTCTCCAAGAGACAAAAAAGAGGCTCTGATGTTCCTGATTCACTTGGTCGGCGACCTGCATCAGCCTTTGCACGTTGGTAGAGCTGCGGATTTGGGCGGCAATAAAATCAATCTGACTTACTTTGGACAAAATACGAATCTACATTCACTTTGGGATTCTAAATTGGTTGAAGATCAAAAATATACTTACACCGAATTTGCTAATCTTCTTGACATCAAATCAAAAGATGAAGTGAAACAAATCCAAAGTGGTACATTAGAAGAATGGTTATTTGACAGTCATAAAATCGCGAATTCTATTTACTATCAAACGCCGAAAGATTCTAAGTTGAGTTATGATTATAATTACCGTTTCGAATCTACACTGGAAAGACAATTGCTGTACGGAGGTTTGAGATTGGCAAAAGTTCTGAATGATATTTTCGGATAAAAGTCAGAAATATAATTTTGAAAACTTAAATTCTCTAAATTTTAGCTCTGTAACATTTGCTCAACCAGTACGACAATATTTAACAAGTCCAATTTCCAAAGGTTATTGGACTTTTTTATTTGATTGTTTCTATACTTTTCGATAAAATATTAATCGAGTTTTTTGATCATCCAAATATTACAACCGGAATGTCCAGAATCTCCCAAAGCCGTTTCCAGATATTGAAATCCCTGTTTTTCATAAATGGAAACAGCCTTGCTGAACTCAGGCAAACTCTCCAGATAAACTTGATTATATCCTATTTCTTTAGCTTTCTCAACACATTTTTCCATTAGCAACTTTCCTATTCCCTTTCCTCTAGCTTCTTTTGTCAGATAAAATTTGACCAACTCTGTTGTATTTTCCGGAAGGTTTTCTGTTGGAAACAGACCACAACATCCTAAAATCAAACCATTTTCTTCAGCAACAAACAGAGCTGATTTTTCTGCTTTGAATAACGAATATAAATCATCTGTAGTTGGGTCAGAATAAACCGTTCCACAAGTGCATTCTACTTTGAAATCGTGAAAACAACTTCTGATAATCTTGGCAAGAATCTCGTTATCTTCTTTTTTATTTTCTCTAATTATGACTGACATATTATATTTAGAAAATTAATTTAACATCTTATTTTTTTAGTAAATCCAACTCCAGTGGATTATTAGATTTTTTCATTTCCTCTTTGATGCGTTTTTCTCTTTCTCTGAGATAATCATTTTTATTGACTATTTTTCCATTATCATTAATCTCTGACATATCACTCAAAGTTTGTCTGATGGCTTTGTTTGGGTCTTTTCGGAATTCTTCTAATATCTGTTTATATTTTTCCTGAGAGATATTTTGATAGGTTCCGAAATCAAAAACAAAATTGTCAGTTTTTGAATTAATGTTATTCAGTTTTTGAATCCCAACCAAAGTGAAACTATGAGAATTTGTATTATCCGAAATTTTCAAAATTAATCCAGGCAAACCTCTGAATTTGTATGGACCTTCCTGAATCGGAATTTCAGTTGTAAACCAAGCCATTCATTTTCTGCCAGCAAATTTGGTTTCGGCCTTTTGAATTTTGAAATTTCCTAAAACATCATTTTCTGATAAAATGTTCCATTTCAAAGTTCTATTATCTTTTACATTATATTTAGTTTGTCCAATTCTTGAAATTAATGAAGTCGAAAAATCAGGATAATCTTTTATAATAATGTATGAATTTTTGCTTTTCTTAATTTTCAAATTGGAATCGGAAATTTCTTTCTCGATATTAGATTTTGAGATAGAATCGTATTTGTAATTGTTGTAACTATAAAACTTTGAAAACTTTTCAGAAACGTCCAAAGCCATCAATTCTGATTTGACATTGTCAAGATGAAGAGAATCCGGAATCGATTTATATTCGTATAAAAATCGTTGATTTTGGGATTTTAGATTGAAAGAAATGATTAGTAAAATTGAGAGTATCCTAAACTTCATTATTATATTTTGGAATTGTTTTGAAACTTAAAAATATGAATAATCATATAAAATATATTAAAGTTCAAGCGTCTTAACTTGTTATTTTTTATTAAGATATTCAACTGCTTTTTTAATAAATGTATCTTTTCCTTTCTTGATATCATCAATATTTTCTTCAATCACAACATCCGGAATTGCACCAACTCCAAAAAAGATAGAATTATTTGCATTTCTTACCTTCAGACCTGTAAAAGAATATTTTAATCCGTTCAAAAGCTTAATATCATTCCTATCTCCATTGGCTCCTGCTGTAGGCCTTCCCATTACAGTGACAAAACCATTAGCCTTCAGATATTTTGTAAGAGACTCAGGATAACTTGCACATCTTTCATCAATTAATAAAACAATTTCTGCATTTAAAATTTGTTTTTTTCTTATTTTCCAACCTCTGGATGTTGTGTATTTTACATTATCATAAAAAGGATTTTCAATTATCGGGAAACTGAAAAATTTTGAATCATTTTTGTCCCAAAAAAACTCTTCTAGGAAAACTCTCTCTCCTTTTTTCCTTGGATAGCCTCTTAAATCAAGAATAATTTTTTTGTAGGATTTGATAAGTTCGAGATTTTCTTTTGCGGTTTTATCCGTCAGATTATCAAGATTAACATACAAAATATTGTCTGGCATTTTTTCTATTTCTATGGAATTGGTCTTATTATAAAATTGAAGATTTTTATTAATAGTAATGTTTCTAATAAGTGTGTAGCGATTATTGGAAGTTTCCAACTTCAGTTCTGTATTCTCTTTGCCTTTAAGAATTTGTTTTACAGATTTGTAGATATTAAAATGTTCTGAACCAGACTGAAATTGATTTAAACTATCAATAACAAGCATTATATCTTTTCCATTGACTTTTTTGATGACATCACCTTTTTTAAGACCCGTTTTATCATTCATAATATCAGAAACAACTACTTCTTTTGTAGTTCGTAGGTATTTTAGATTAATTTCGGGCGCAAAAGAATTTTCAGAAAAATAAGGATTATAGGAAACAGACATATGACCATCGTTAAAATTATGAAGAAGCCTTCTCAGTGTATTGAAATTTTCATATTCTGTTTTATTATCATAGGCTTCTAATAGTGTGTTTTTTAAAATCTTATCCCATTCCAGTTTCATCTCATCTTGATAGGGATAAAAATGTCGTAATCCGGACCAAAGGATAATAACGTTAGATAGTGCGACATTCCTGTTAAATCCTTGTTCTGAAAGCATTAAGTCGTCAATGTTTCCGACAGGAAAAGTCTTTCCATCTCGTTTATACACTATCAGAGGAATAGTCACAAAAAAATCGCCAGAAAGCTTTAATATAGTACTGCTTCTAGGAAAATCTATATCACCTAAATCATCTTTTATAAACTTCGGAATACTATCTCCATTATAAATTTGTCTCCCATAAGTTTTGCTTAAAGTATTACTTGCAAGTCCCTTATTAATCCAAAAAACTGGTTTAGCATTGGTTTTATCCCATTCATAAATTTTGTTTCCAAAAGTCATAGAGGGAACAATAGGAAGAAACAAATCCTTGATTATGATTTCAAATTCGTTTTGATTTTTTGTTTTTAGGACTTTTTCAACAGCATAAACAGTAAACAAATCCCAATTCAATTTAGCTGATTCATCACTGGGATGAAAAAGTCTTGCAACAGAATAAATTTTTGTAAAATCCTGAAGTTTCTGAATTTGAAAATCGCTCTGGGAAAAACTTAAAATGAAAAATAAGGAAAATAAAATAATAAATTTTGCTTTCATCAATTATGATTTTAAGCAAATATAGTTTTCGAAAATCAAAAGAATGCAAATTAAAATGATAAAAGATTATAATTTTTTATTAAAAAAATGTTAAATCAACCAAGGATATTTGTGATAAATTCCATCGAAAAGCATTGCTAAAATCCCAAAGAAAATCCATAATCTGAGGAGATTCAGAGATTTAAATTTATCATTTTTTTGATTTCGAAATAACATAAAAATGGTTCCAATAATGACTAATGTCGTTGCTAAAAAATACCACGCCATTATATTTCTGAAGCCGATTCCTACACTTAGAATTACGGAAATTGCCAAAGTAATTATCAGAAGAACTAAAAGGATTGACCTTGTATTCTGGAATCCGATTCGGTTCGCAAGTGTGTCATAACCGAACATTTTATCAGCATTTTTTGTCAATGTATCTTTTGTAACATCGATAATGAATAACATTAGAAAAAGGAAAATTGCCAAGAATAAAATCTTGAGCGAAAATGTCTGGTAATAAATCAACATTCCGAAGAATGGATAGAGTGTTAACAATACAAAAGTGAAATTGTTAAGAACAATTATTTTGCTGAGTTTGTGACTGTAAAACCACATCAAAAACTGATAAATCAAGAAGAAAATAAAAACTCTGTGAGACACAAAAATTGCCAATCCAAGTGAGAATACGTTCAGAATAACGTAAGCGGTTAGGAAGTATTTTTCTTTTAAGAAATTCTGCAATCTTGAGCGGAAAGGCTGTGTCAATTGGTCTTTTTCCTTATCATAAAACCGGTTGATAATTCCACCCGCTAGAATACTCAAAACAGAACAAATAATGATACAATGAACTTTGTAATCGAAAACAAAATTCCTTAAAGTTTCTTCTCTATTGAACAGGAAAAATGTAGAAACATACAGCGCAAAAGTGAGCAGAACCGTAACAAAAAAACGAGCACCCAAAAGAAAACCCATCAACTGAGAAATACGGTAAAGAGCATTTCGTGAAGTCGGTTTTGCTTCGTTTGTCATTTTTCCAATTTATTATAAAAAGCCTTTCAAAGATAGACGATGAAAGGCTTATATTACTTTAAATATTTATTTTAAAATCTGTAAATCACTTCTTTGTGGAAACCTTCCAGCATCTTCTCCGCTTTTGCATAATCTTTTGCAAAACCAAGGATGTAACCTCCGCCTCCGCTTCCGCAAAGTTTAAGGTAATAAGCGTTAGAATCCAAACCTTTTTTCCAAACATTGAAAAGATTTTCCGGAATCATCGGGCGGAAATGCTCGTATGCCCAAACCGATAATTTCTTAAGATTCCGAAAAAACGGATTCATATCTTTTTTCAGAAAAGCATCGATACAAGCGTTGTTGTAACGGATGAATTCCTCTTTCAAAGTTTTACGGAAACCTTCGTTCTTCAACTTCTCAAAGAAAATCTGAATCATTGGTCCAGTTTCACCAGTTATTCCAGAATCAATCAAAAATATTGCGCCTTTTCCCAATTCTTCTTTTGGGATAGAAACTTTGTCTACACTTTCTTTACTTTCTATCAGAATTGGAAGATTCATAAAGCAAATCAAAGGGTCAATTCCTGAACTTTTTCCGTGGAAATAACTTTCCAACTGACCGAAAATAAATTTTAAGTCTTTCAATTCGTCTTTAGAAATCGTTTCAGGATTTTTTTTGACAAGAGAATATTTTTCGAAAATTGCGGCAACTAAAGCCCCAGAACTTCCAACACCGTAACCTTGCGGAATATTAGAATCGAAAAATAAACCTTTCGCAATATCATTTTGAAAAGATTTTACATCTAACTTATATTCTGCAGGCAATTCTAATTCTGAAAGATAATTGGAATATTTTTCTAAAGATTGGTTTGATTTTTTTTCAAAATCGTTATCCAAATCTGAAAATTTCAATGTTCCTTTATAAAAACTGTAAGGTAAGGTAAGACCTTGAGAATCCTCAATAATACCGTACTCACCGAACAAAAGAATTTTTGCGTAAAATAAAGGGTTGTTCATATCGTGTTTTGATATTGCAAATTTACAAAATATTTTGTTTGGAAACTTAACAATTATCGCGCCTAAATTTTATGAATTTAATATTAATTAAACTTAATTAATTGGATTTTGTTTTGACAAACCGAACAAATATCAATCCAAGTGCAAAGAAAATAGTCATCGACAAAGCTGCATAACGCATATTGTTGTAATGCTCTATTAATGTTGCGAAGATAAAGGTTCCCAAAATAATCGCTAATTTTTCTAACACGTCATAGAAACTGAAANNAAGTGGTATTATCCATAGAATCAGTCGGAAGCAATTTGGAATATGTAGATCTTGACATCGCCTGTAAACCACCCATTACCAAACCGATTACACCAGCAATTCCGTAGAATTGATATTCTACATTTGGATTTTCTTTGTTGAGATAATAAGCGGCAAGACATGCTCCAATCCACATTGCAACTGTGATACTGATGACATTTTTGTTTCCGATTTTCTTAGATAACCAAGAGAAAAATAATGCTCCAATAATCGCCTCAATCTGAATTAACAATAACGTCATTATCAGCTTATCCTGAGCCATATTGATTTCACTTTTTCCAAATAAAGTCGCCATCAGGAAAATCGTCTGCATCCCAACACTGTAAAAGAAAAAGCTGGTGAGGAAATACTTCAGATTTCTATCTCCAAAAAGATGATTTCCAACTTTGAATAATTCTCTAAAACTTTGTTTTACAATGTCAATATAAAAACTGATGTTATCTCTTAAAACCTCAAAAAAACCGCCTTGTTCAGCGTGACTTTTGAAGATATTTTTATAATTAAGCAAAACCAAATCTTTTGGCAATTGATCTTTTACCTGACCAAATTGTGGCAAATGTTTGAAGGTATATTGTGAAAACCCAAACCACCATGCGCCTGTCAACAAGAAACTAACTCTTGTATAAATCGCAGCCTGTTTTGGTGTTTCTGCACAAACCTGAATCAATACCAGGCAAATCACAACCAATATCACAGAACCAATATACCCGTAAACATAGCCTTTTGCAGAAAGCGAATCTTGTTTATCTGGCGTTGCAATATCCGGTAGAAACGAATTATAAAAAACCAAACTTCCCCAGAAACCAACACTCGCCGTCACACTAAATAGTAAACCTAACCAAACCGTTCCCATACCAGTGAACATCGCTAGTCCCATACAGGAAGTTGCTCCCAGATAACAGAAAAACTGTAGAAATGATTTCTTATTTCCAATGGTATCTGCCAAAGAGGATAAAATTGGCGACAATAAAACTACAATTACAAAAGAAAGCGTCAAGGAATATCCATAAACCGCATCTGGCTGATATTCTTTCCCAAAAATTTTGATCAAATTTCTCACAGGAACTTTTATCCATTGTCCTGTTTCTTTCACATACTCATCTTTTTCATAAGCTGTAGTAAGAATGGAGTAATAAATAGGGAAAATCGTGGAAGTGATCACCAGTGAATAAACCGAGTTGGCCCAGTCGTAGAAAGCCCAGGCACGCATTATTTTCGGGTTATTCTTTATTGAGTTTTTGGGAATTGTTTTTTCTATTTCTGACATTGGAAATATATTATTTAGACAAAAATAAAAAAACCATCAAGAAGTTAATTAAAAAATCAATCATTCTTAATGGTTTATTATTATTAAAGTAAAATCTTACTGTAGATTCTCTATCACAATTGCAGTTGCACCACCGCCACCATTACAAATGGCAGCTGCACCATATTTTCCGTTATTCTGTTTTAGAACATTAACTAACGTCACAATAATTCTGGAACCAGAACTTCCCAGTGGATGACCAAGAGACACTGCGCCACCATTCACATTAACTTTCGAAGCGTCTAAGCCTAAAACTTTACAATTAGCCAAACCAACAACTGAAAAAGCTTCATTCAGTTCAAAAAAGTCAATGTCGTCTTTTATAAGTCCTGCTTTTTCAAGAGCGATTGGCAAAGCTTTGGAAGGTGCCATTGTAAATCTTTCCGGTTCAATAGCGGCATCAGCATACGAAATAATCTTAGCTAAAGGTTTTAAACCTAACTCTTCTACTTTTTCTTTTGACATCAATATTAAAGCAGAAGCTCCGTCATTAAGAGTTGATGCGTTGGCTGCAGTTACCGTTCCGTTTTCTTTTTGAAAAACCGTTGGCAAAGATGGAATTTTATCGAATTTAACCGCTTTATATTCTTCATCTTCTGAGAAAATAACTGGCTCTCCTTTTCTTTGAGGAATACTTACAGGAACAACCTCATCCGCGAATTTTCCTGCTTCCCAAGCTGCAGCAGACCTTTTGTAAGACTGGATGGCGAAAGCGTCCTGCTCTTCTCTTGTGATGTCGTTTTCTTTT
>DLND01000173.1:10805-20325 GCA_002476905.1 Flavobacteriales bacterium UBA7519 | reverse complement strand
TCGGATAAAACACAATTAGTCATAGAGGGAGATTACCTCAAAAATCATTTCACACCGGATTTTGGTGTTGGTACATTAGTTTTAAATACTAGCACCTCAAGATCCGTCATCAATGACTTAATGGACATCCGTAAAAATCCGGCCTCTGATTTTCAATACCAAGATACACAGATGGCGACGAGCACAGTTACTCTAAATTATCAAATTAACAATAACTGGAGCTTGAATGTAGTTGGATCTTATCAGAATTATACCAAAGATTTTTTTGGTAATGATAGAATGCAGTGGATTTTGCAACCAGCCAGCGGTTCTTACCTATGGAACAGAAATCTTACAAGAACGTATAATGAACAAAATTATGGCTCATTACAAGCCAATCTAAATGGTGAATTCAGTACAGGAAAACTAAAACACAAGTTACTTTTCGGTGCCGACGCAGATTATTTACAGGCAGATAGTTACACTTTTAATTATCAAAAGCAAGATGGTAGCTGGGAAGAAAAAAATTCTTCCATACCTTATGGTACAAATGGAAACACAACCAATGGCAATATATCACTTAGCGATGAGACAAGTTGGGCTTCTGGATATGTTCCAGCCACTACGAAAAGAGAGCTAACCAGAACTCCAACCAGAAGAGCAGGACTCTATTTACAAGATCTCATTTCCATTACTGATAAACTGAAAGTGCTAGCGGGAATCAGGTGGTCATACCTCGAAAATAAGACACCTCTAATTACAAAGTACAGTAATAACCAAGCTGTAAGTAAGGTAGAGTCAAATACTGGGAAATTAAGCGAAAATGCACTATCGCCAAGATTAGGATTGGTTTACCAATGGAACGATACTTTTATGACATTTGCAAGTTATACCAACTCATTTACGCCAAATACGGGAACTGATGTTAGTTTGAATGCACTTAGTCCTTCTGTTGTAGATCAATGGGAAATTGGATTCAAAAAGAGCTTATTAGCTAATACCATTGCCTTCAATGCAACAGCGTATCAAATTGATAACAGTAATCTAGCACAGACTGCCCCTTTTGATGCAAATGGGAATGTAAATACAAACACCAACATTAAAGAATTAACCGGAAAAACCAGAAGCCGTGGTGTAGAATTGGATATTACAGGGAATCCTTTGGCCAATTTATCAATCATTGCCGGATATTCTTACAACCATATGACATATCTGGAAACACCAGATACACTAAACAGCTTTATTGAAGGAGAAAGAATTGTAAGAACACCGCTAAACACTGCTAATGCATCGGTATTTTATACATTTGATAAGTATGTTAAAGGGTTGAGGATCGGGGCTACAGCTTTCTACACGGGTAACAGATTTGGTGGCTGGAATAACCAGAAAGACGCTAATGGTAATCAAAAAACGGACAGGATGATTCCACTGACCGATTTTACTCAAGTCGATTTCAGTATAGCGTACCAGTATAAGAAATTCTTGCTACAAGGGAAACTAGGCAACGTATTCAATGTAGTAAATTACACGGTGCATGAGAATTACTCTGTGAACCCTATAATGCCAAGAAACTTTTACGTTACATTGACCTATAAACTATAAAAAATATCAAATCAAATTTCTGAAAATAAAAGTGGAGTCATACATTTGCCTCCACTTTTTAAGGTAATAAAAAAATTAAAACAATGGATAAAATTAAAGACACGAAAACTTTTATGAGAATAACACATCGCTATCTGGGTTATTTCCTAGCTGGGATTATGGCTGTTTACGCCATCAGTGGTGTTTTGTTGGTTTACAGGGACACAGATTTTCTAAAAAAAGAAAAGAGCTATGAGAAGAAATTCGAGCCAAATTTGGACGAGAAAAAATTAGGAAAGGAAATCAAAATCAAAGGATTTGAGGTTGATAAAACAGAAGGTGATTTGATGTATTTCAAACAAGGAACTTACAATATCAAAACCGGCGAGGCTAAATATAAGAAGAAAGAATTGCCTTTTGTTCTGGACAAAATGACGAAATTACACAAAGCACAATCGAAAGACACACTATCTCCACTCAATACGTTTTTCGGAATCTCGTTATTCTTTTTTGTGATTTCTAGTTTTTGGATGTTTCCACCGAAGTCAAAAGTTTTCAAAAGAGGAATGGTTTTTACCGCTATCGGAATTGTGCTTGCGTTGCTATTGACTTTCTTGTAACCTCTAAACTTGTTAATTGGTTATTATACTGCAAAAGGGATAGTAGTGGAAATCCTTTTTCTTTTCTTTCATATAAGGAAAAGAAAAAGATTGTAACGGATAGCCCGACCCTAGCGATTGGAAAGCCTTGGCTAGGGTTTTGCCCAACCTATTTATAGTATATGGATTGCTTTCAAAAGAACATTCAGACTCCAGATAATTACCATTGAACCAACTCCGATAAACATTACTTTCAGAGGTAATTTTCCGGCTAATTTGGCTGCAATTGGAGCAGCAAGAACGCCTCCAAAAATCAAAGCAGCAATCAATTGCCAATGGCTGATTCCGATAACTGAAAAGAATGTCAGAGCGCTGGCAAAGGTTACGAAAAATTCAGTGAGACTAACAGTTCCGATGATATATCGCGGTGTTTTTCCTTTAGAAATTAAAGTTGAAGTTACCAATGGTCCCCAACCACCGCCACCGAAGGAATCCAAGAAACCTCCAGCTCCGGCTAGCCATCCTACTCTTCTGGTTTTTTTGCGTTTTTTATTCTTCTTGAATGCATTGAAGAGAATTCTTATTCCAAGAATGAATGTGTAAGTGGCTAAAATCGGTTTGATAATCCCAGCGTATTTTTCTCCAAAGTAAGCTAACAACAATGCTCCAGAAACAGCACCGATAACACCAGGAATCAATATATTTTTGAACAATTTTTTATTGATATTCCCAAATTTGTAATGGCTGAATCCTGAAGCACCACTTGAAAACATCTCTGCCGTATGGATACTGCTGCTGATTGCCGGCAAAGGAATCCCGATGTATAAAAGTGCAGCTGTACAAGTCACACCATAGCCCATTCCCAAGGCTCCATCAATCAATTGCGCTACAAATCCGACCAAGAATAACCAGAAAAATCTTTCGTCTGTATTGTGATTCAGATATTGATAAGCCACTTCTAAATCATTGAATCCTATGTAAAATGAGACTATATTTCCTATTAACAAAACGACGAATGCCCAGAAAAATATGGTTGCAATTCTTCGCCATTTCTTTTCATTATTGATTGGAAATAATTGCTTTTCTTCTTGTTTGTCCGAATCTGCTTCAAAGAAAAAATCACTTTGTGATGGGAAATTTGGTGCGTAATAAAGGTTTTTATGCTCCTTTAGTTTATTGATTATGATCTGATCTTGTTCTGAGTTTTCTGTAGCTACAATGAACAAATCTGCAATCTCCAAATAAGAATCACCAAAATCCTCATTGATAATCTTGACCGATGTATTTTCTAACAGAAGATTTTTGATATCATCAGAAAGTCTCTTGGCAAGAACGCTGATATTGGCATCCGGAATATTTTGCATCAAATCATTGAGCTGTTCCGATGCTAACTTTCCACCGCCGACAATCAGGATTCTGTTAGCCGATGCATTGATGAAAACCGGAAGTGAAATTTTGGATGTCAAAGTATTTTCTTATTTAAGATTATTGAATCAAACCGGCACCAACTGTCACAAAACTAGACTCATCTATAAAGATTATTCCGCCATTGGAAGCCAAATCTTTGTAAGAATCATAAGCCAAAGGTTTTGCGGTTTTGAGTTTAAGTTTCACAATCTCATTAAGAGAAACCTGCTCTACTTCTTGTTTTTCCAAAGTATTGACATCCAATTTATATTCAATTTCTTTGATGACGCCTTTGACTTGTGTTGTGTTGTTTTGAATCAAATATTTTGCACCAGATTTGAGCGGTTTGTCGCCCATCCAGCAAACCAGAACTTCTAAATCCTGTTCGACTTTTGGAAGATCATTTGACTTTACAATCAAATCTCCTCGGCTAATATCTACATCGTCTTCCAAATGTAAAATCACACTTTGAGGTGCAAATGCTT
Source organism: Flavobacteriales bacterium UBA7519 (assembly GCA_002476905.1). Lineage (GTDB taxonomy): Bacteria > Bacteroidota > Bacteroidia > Flavobacteriales > Weeksellaceae > Epilithonimonas. The sequence goes on along the minus strand of DLND01000173.1, from coordinate 16,274 downwards.
CTTCTACTTTTTCCTGGTTGATTTCGATAGTGGAAATCTTACTTTCGGTTCCAGAAGGTAAAATCGTCACAGAATCTCCAACTTTGTAAATTCCGCTTGTGATTTTTCCTGCATAACCACGATAATCGTGAAGTTCTTCTGTCTGAGGACGAATCACATATTGAACAGGGAATCTCGCTTTATCCAGATTAATCGTATTTTCTAATTCTACAGATTCCAGATAATCCAATAAAGTTTTTCCCTCGTACCAATTCAGGTTTTCGGATTTGTCAACGATATTGTCTCCATCAAGAGCTGAGATTGGAATATAAACGACATTATTGAGAGACAGTTGTTCTGCCATTTTTGAATACTCGTTCTTGATATTGTTGAAAATCTCTTCGGAATAATTAACCAAATCCAGCTTGTTAATCGCCACCACAACATTCGAGATATTGAGCAATGATGCAATAATCGAATGTCTTTTGGTTTGTTCGATGATCCCGTTTCTGGCGTCAATCAAGATGATAATCAAATCAGAATTGCTGGCACCCGTAATCATATTTCGGGTGTACTGAACGTGTCCCGGCGCATCTGCAATGATGAATTTACGTTTCGGAGTAGAGAAATATTTGTACGCCACATCGATTGTAATTCCTTGTTCGCGTTCTGCTCTCAGGCCATCCGTAAGCAAGGCCAAATCCAGTTCACCATCGTTTTTAAATTTGCTGGCACGTTCAACAGCCTCTAACTGGTCAATCAGAATGTTTTTGCTATCGTATAATAATCTGCCTATCAGTGTGCTTTTTCCGTCGTCTACACTTCCTGCAGTTATGAATCTTAATATGTCCATTGTTGTAATGGTTAATTGTTAATGTTGAATGGTTACCGTCTAACCATAGAATTGCTCGCTAGTCCTGATGGAAGCGGCATCCTTTTTTGTTATTGCGATTGCTGAAAAATTCTAAAGATTGCTTCACTTCGTTCGCAATGAAAAAAAAGATAGCGGACAGCAGGTTCCCGACTCCTCAATATGATTTAGAAATAACCCGCTTTCTTTCTGTCCTCCATCGCAGCTTCGGAGGTTCTGTCGTCTATTCTGGTTTCGCCACGTTCGCTGGTTTTGGTCGTGATAATTTCGGCAATCACTTGCTCCAGATTTGTCGCTTCCGATAATACTGCTGCGGTGCAAGTCATATCTCCAACCGTTCTGTAGCGGACTTTTTCTTTGGTCACGACATCATTTTCATCAAGATTGACGAACTCGTTCATTGCGATGAATTGGTTATCGAAATTGAGAACTTCGCGTTCGTGTGAGAAGTAGATGGAAGGTAGTTGGATATTTTCTTTCAAGATGTAATTCCAAACATCCAATTCTGTCCAGTTACTGATTGGGAATGCTCTTACCTGTTCACCTTTGTGGATTTTCCCGTTGTAGGTATTCCACAATTCGGGACGCTGAAGTTTTGGATCCCACTGTCCGAAATCATCACGAACAGAGAAAATACGTTCTTTGGCTCGGGCTTTTTCCTCATCACGTCTTCCGCCACCAATGCAACAGTCAAATTCGAATTCTTCTACGGTGTCCAACAACGTGAAAGTCTGCAAAGCATTTCTACTTGGCAATTTTCCTTTTGGTTCTCTCAAACCTTTTTCTTTGATGGTATCTTCGACTTTTCGTACAATTAGTTTCTCGCCAATCTGCTCAGCTAATTGGTCACGAAATTCCAGAACTTCTGGGAAGTTATGACCTGTATCAATGTGAACCAATGGAAACGGGAATTTACCCGGACGAAAAGCTTTCAGCGCCAGATGAACCAGCGTAATGCTATCCTTTCCTCCGCTGAAAAGTAAAGCCGGACGCTCAAACTGACCCGCAACTTCTCTGAAAATATGAATGGCTTCGGATTCTAACTGCTCCAGATAATCCAAATGATATTTTGACATTTTTTTATTTTTTTAAACGCAAAGTGCGCAAAGTTTTTTTATCTAATTGAAAATATTTTAAGATTCGCAAAGGCGTTTCACTCAGCAAAAATTTATACTTATAAATGTTTACAATTGGATATATTTTATATATTTTAAATAATTAATCAATTATTTGTGAACATGAAGTCCACACTCTTTTTTGCTGGCATCTTCCCACCACCATCGACCGGCACGAAAATCTTCACCTGGCTCAATCGCACGTGTACAAGGCGCACAGCCGATGCTAACGAAACCTTTGTCGTGCAAGATATTATACGGAATATTATTTTTTTTGATGTATTCTTTAACCTGTTCCGTCGTCCAAAAAAGGATAGGATGATATTTGATGATTTGGTTGGACTCGTCCCATTCTAATTGAGAAAGATTTTCTCTTGCAACGGAATGCTCGGCTCTGAGTCCTGTAATCCAGATTTTGTTGCCTCTCAAAGCTCTTTTTAGCGGATGAACTTTTCTTATATCACAACAGGTTTTTCTGTTTTCTACAGATCTGTAAAAGGAATCTGGGCCATTGTCCTGAACGAATGGTTCCAATTCTTCAGGATTTGGATAATAAGCTTTGATGGGTAGTTTGTACTTAGATTTGGTTAAATTCCAAGTGCTGTAAGTATCTTCGAATAGTCGGCCAGTGTCTAGCGTGAAAACTTTGATCCCAGAATTTTTGACGAAGTCTGTTATAACTTGATCTTCGAAACTAAAGCTCGTGGAAAAGCAAACTTCATCGGGAAAAGTATTCGTCAAAATCTCCAGAACTTCATCTATTGATTTTGTCTCAATATTTTCATCAATCAGTTTCTGGTAAGTTTTTTTTAGCTGGTTCTCCATCATTTAAAATAATCAGGTACAAATTTAACAATTCATTCAAATTTGACCAAATTAGTATAATTTAAAATACGTTAAAAAATCAATAGAACCTTTTAACATCAATCTCGGAATCGAGATTCAAATTATTCTCAATAAAATCAAACAATGTTTTCGAAAAATAACTTCCGTTGTAAACTCCTCTTGCTCCTAATCCATTAAAGATGTAGAAATTTTGATGTTCCTGATGTTTCCCTAAAATTGGTCTTCTATCCCCAACTGTTGCACGAAATGCTACATTTACATCCTGAATTTCAAAATCGTTTTTATAAATTCCCTCAAGACCTGATTTTAATTCTTCGACAGATTCATCATTGATATTAGTACTCATATCAAAACGGTCGTAAGTTCCACCGTAGTAATATTCATCATCCTGAAGGTTAAATAAGAAATGTTTTTTCTTGATAATGTATGATTCAGGTTTTTCTTTAAGTTTAACTTTCAAACAATGCCCTTTGTTGGGTTGGATTGGAATATGACTAAAAAATGGATTGTTATTACTAGCAACACCTTCACAGAAAATAATATTCTTGAAGGTAATATTTTTATAAGAATTGCTTGTAGTATTAATTAATTGATGGTTGAATTTTTCTTTGACCAGATAATCATTATCTTCTAAATAACTCAACATATCAAGAAAGAAATTAGAGACATCAATTCTGCAGGATTGATTGACTTTTCCAGCTCCAAAAAGATTTTCAACAGACTCTAATTTTATAAAATCTAGACTAAGGTAAGACTTTAAATCTTCTTTTTGGGCGTTCTTTGTCCATTGCACTTTCTCAGAATCATTATGAAAAATTCGAACAACGTTTTCATCAATCAAATAATTTTTAGAAGTATAAGTTTCTATTTCTTTGAAGATGACATTAAGATAATCGATCTGTTCCTGAGACTTCCAAAATGTGTTGAAACGTTTCAAAATAACCGGATTACAAACGCCCGCAGAAATTTGAGACGCAGAAATATTTTCATCGTAAAAAATCTTAAACGATCTTTTTTGTTTAATTAATTGATGAGCGAAAAAAACTCCTGCATATCCAGCTCCAACGATGATGTAATCTACCTGTTCCATAAAATAAAAAAACCTGAGTAAAGATACTCAGGTTTTTTGTTATTTGTATATGAGATATGTTAGTAATTCCATAAATCATTTTCCATCTGAAGAATTTGGGCTTTGATTCTGTCGCTTTCTTCTAATTGTCCTTCCGCATCATTCGGGATATACTCATCGATGTTACCGCTACCACCTCTACCCATTCCGTTATCAGTCTTGTAAATTACAGAAGAAAATCTTCTTGCATTCAGAACATCATCAAATGTAATATCAGAAGTAGAGTTTTTCGCATTAAAGATATAATTGCTGCTTAGAACTTGTCTAGCATCTGGATAATAGATCCAGAAAAGATCGATTAAATCTCCTGTTTCATTTAGGATAGAAGGATCAACTGGTGCTCCAGACTCCTGCATTTGCTGTGCTCTTTCTGCTTTTAGCAGTGCTGCGTTTGGATCTTCACCCATAGCTGCAATTCCAAGAAGTCTATATCTTAATTGAGTATTTCTCTTGTCGATATACCACATACCCATTAGCTTAAGCGCTTTAACATTTTCAGTTTTAGTCTCGGAAAAACCAACGTTAGCTTCGATGACGCTTTTATTGATTTTATACCAAGACCCGTCTAAGTTCACAAGCAGAGTACCAGGTTCAATAGAAGGCGCTTTAGATGTTTTCTTAACAGTCTTGTTCTTCTTTCCTTTACCAGTAGTTACAGTTTCCTCAGTAGCAGCAGGCTGAGCAGCTCCATTATATTCTAAAACATCAGATAATCTGGTAGAATATTTCATAAACATTCCATCAACTTGCTTATTACCTGTTCCTTTTAATGACGTAAAATATTTCAAAAGTCTTTGCGCTTCTGCATCTTCGATCTTATTCGCATTCAACACTTCGGTAAGATAATTATCTACCATCGGAACAGAAGTAGCAGCAGCGATAGCCTCCGGAGTCAATCTGGTTGTAAAGTCATCTCCAGAATAAACTTCTTTTATTTTACCAGAATTGACAGCTTCTAATAAGATTTGATAAAGAGATTTGTTTTGAGAAACCAAGCCATCAGCATTATGGTAAAAAGGCTGATTGATTTTATCATTCATATCAATAATCTCCCATACAACCATACTTCTAAAGATGTCTTTATCTTCGATAAATCCATATTTAAGAGGTGTAATACTATCTTTCTTCATCTCACGATTTTCTCTGAATGTCTGTGGCGAATTAGCATTTAGAATGTTACTCTGCCCAAAAACCATTGTAGAGGAAAGACAAATTAAACTATATATAATCTTTTTCATAATAAGTATTGAAATATAAAATCAATCAGGTAAAACTGTTTTTTAACTATTATAGTACACTAATAACAACCCCACTAATATTAGGCAGTACTACTCCACTTAATCCTTGAGCCGTTGCCTGAACATCAAAGATTGCTACGTTATCTCCAGATCTTAAGCCTTTTGTTAGAGGTTCAACTGGAGCTAATGAATTTCCATTGACAGACATTACAGCCTTACCAGGAACTTTAACTTTAAAACTTACGACATTAAATGAAACTGGGAAATCAAAATCTTTAAGTGTAGCTGTCA
>DLND01000173.1:10426-10771 GCA_002476905.1 Flavobacteriales bacterium UBA7519 | reverse complement strand
GGCATCACATCGTAACTTTTACCTCTAATTTCTCCTCTTGGTGGTGGAATATTTTTAACTCTGAAATCAAAACTTTGAGAAATAACTTTTCCACTTGGAGATTTTCCAGAGATTGTTAACTTAACGGTGTTACCTCCGCCCGGTGTAACCATCCATTTACCTTTACCTCCACTTACAGAAGCACCTGCTGCTGATAAAGTAGTCGCATTAAGATCAGCTCCTAAGATAGATCCAGAAATTGGGTTCGCTAAACCTCTATATAGAACATTCATCTTATCCGCCGCTAAAATTGCACCGCTTTGCTCTTTAAGCGCTTCTTGCCCAGATACAACAGTTAATGTATGA
>DLND01000173.1:4234-10321 GCA_002476905.1 Flavobacteriales bacterium UBA7519 | reverse complement strand
TACAGTTAATGTATGAGAATAGGGAAGAGAATGAGCTTTTCCATTTTTATCTTTGAAAGTAATAGTACCTTGGAATTTCTGTACTCCAGGAGTTCCAGTAGCAGGAGTAATAATCCCTTGTCCATTAACAACCTTTGCACCGCTAATAGCTAAACCAGGAACAGAACTAGCAAAAGTTCCGATAGAAACTTTGATTTGAGCTGGTTCTCCTTTCATCACTGAACTTGGTCCAGAAACTAAAGCTTCATAAGCGTCAAACTTGATATCAGCATCTACTTTTTCCTGAAGCATTGAAGTGATTGCATCTGACTGCAAGTTTCTAGCCTCAGACTGAATAATTTCTAAGTTAGACAAAGCTGCTACCAATGGTTGGTTGTAAAACTTATATTGAATCCAACCTTGTGTGCTTCTCTTATCTCCTTTAGGAAAATCTACTATTAGCATTTTTTGAGCTCTATCCGCAACTGTTTTAAGCTGTGGGTTGCCCCCAAAAGTAGAAACGATAAAATTTCTTAAATCATCTACTTTTGTTTTTAAATCTTGAGCAGTTTTTGATGGTGTTTTTTCATCACCATCTTTAAAGAAATTCTGAGTTGCTGGTTCAGTATTATTAAGTGCAGTTAGACTTTCCTCGATAGGTAATTTACTATCATACTCAGCCTCTACACTCATTTTATTTTTAATTCCTTCAATAAAACCAACTAAATCATTGGTTTTTCCTTCCAAATTTTTGTATTGATCTAATAACGGTCCATAAGTTTCTGGAGAAGCAACAGCTTTAGCCTCCAAAGTTTTCTTAAAGATTTTATCGTTACGCTCTTCTACTGTCAATCTCGTATCAGTCAATGACTGATTCGTATCTTTATATGATCTGATGATTTGCTGATCGATTGTCATTGCAAGCATTGCAATGAAAACCAAATACATCAGGTTAATCATCTTCTGACGTGGTGTCTGTTTACCTCCTGCCATTTTAATAAAGTAATTTAATTGTTAAACAAAAATTAAAATGATAGTAAATTAAGACTTCATTGCACTAAGCATACCGCCGTAAACTCTATTAAGGCTATTAAGATTAGAAGTTAAACCTTGTAATTCCTCGTTGAATTTTTCTGATTGTGCTGCAGACTTTTGAATATCTTCAACATATTTTTTAGTAAACTCAGATTGTTTTTGACCTTGTTCTAATTGCAAAGCATATAAAGCATTCATGCTCTCCAAGTGAGAAGCGGCAAGATTCAATTGCTCGTTATATTTGTGAGTAGAGGCAAAAACATCTACAGTTTGGTTAATTTGATCTACAGAAGAAGAGAATTTATCAATCCCACCTCTTAATCTTTCAAATAAACTCACGTCTAACTTAGCATCTGCTAACATTTTGTCAAGTTTATCAGATAATGAAACTTCTAATTCTTTATTTTCTACTTTAGCAACAACTTTTCTTGGTTGTCTTTCAGCAGACTCATCCAATAGTTCCGGATAAACATTTTCCCAAGCATAATGCTCCTCTTTTGCTGGTGGATCGAATGCAAAGAATAAGAAGATTAATGCTTCCGTGATCAAACCGGCAGCAAGCGCAACGTTTCCTGTAATAGGACCTAAACTCCAGTGCGTCATCTTGAATAGAGCACCTAGGATTACGATAGCTGCACCAAACGAATAAACAAAATTTGTTATTGATTCTTTAGTTTTAAACATTTTTTTGAATTTTTAGTTAGTAATAGTTAGTTAATATTAATTTTTATCTTGTTTTTCTTGCAAATCTTCCAGCTCCGGCAGGAATATCCTGAATTGTTCTGAATCCGATATAACTTCTTGCAGAATCTTTTCTTTCCCAATCTCTATAACCTGTCATTAATAGAAATCCAGCATCTTTCCAAGATCCTCCTCTTACAGTCTTTTTAACTTCCCTGTATGCCTGATTGGACAAGTTAGGATTTAATGTTGAGGAAAATTCATATGTGGAGTTATTATATGGAGATTCTGTCCACTCTGAAACGTTACCTGCCATATCATATAGCCCATAACCGTTCTTTTGAAACTTTTTCACTGGAGCAGTGTAAGTATAATCTCCTTTTTCCTTGTTTTCTATATAAGAACCTCTTTTAGGTTTAAAGTTTGCAAGATAACATCCTCTATCATCCTGAAGATAAGGACCACCCCATGGATAAGTAGCATTTTGAATCCCTCCTTTTGCAGCATATTCCCATTCTGCCTCTGTAGGAAGTCTGAAGCGCAATGCATTTTGCTTTTTCTTTTTCAGGCTATTATTATAATCTGTTTTGATTTTAGTTTTGAAATCACAATAAGCTCTTGCCTGATCCCAGGTTACACCGACAACAGGATATTCTTTGTAGGCGTTATGCCAAAAATATTGATTAAATAAAGGTTCATTATAAGCATAGTTAAAATCCTTAACCCATACTGTCGTATCGGGATAAATTGCAATACTTTCTTTTTTAAGATACTTCGTTCCTCTATCTTTATCTTTTACTGCAGAAGATATATCCTCCCACTGATAACTGTATTTAATTTTAGACCAATCAATGATTCTCTCATTATTGACTCTCTTTTCAGCTGGTAAATACATTGATTCTAAAACCTCTGCATATTTTTCATCTGGGTAAGCAGAAGTATTATAAGTTAATGGTACTTTTTTATCTAATTTTTTAGACTCATCATAACCATCTCTCCCGCCTTGAGACTCCAAAAACTTTTGATAAGGAGTTGCTTCTTCACCAGTTTTTTTTGAAGCGTAAGCATAGTCAGCAATAGAACTTCCGTTTCCGCCTTCTTCGCCACCACCTTCACCAGCAGCTTCAGCTAACAAACCTCTGGCAATTGAATCTCGAACAGCGTTGATAAAAAAACGATATTTTGCATTTGTAACCTCAGTTTCATCCATAAAAAAGGAAGAAACCGTTACAGTTTTAGGCATTGCCTTTTCCGGAGTGTTGGAAAAATCCTGATCTGCCATTCCCATTACGAAAGATCCTCCCGGAATTGGAACCATGCCATAAGGTCTTTCAGCCACAAAAGATTTTGAAGATCCTCTTGGAATAAGTTCACCCTTGATTCCGGGGTTACCTGTTATACCTTTCCCTCCACCTTTGGAACAAGAAATGATAACCGAAGTTGACAACAGTATAAATAATATCCTTTTCATCCTATTTTAAAGAAATTAAGCGGTAAATATATAATTTTTTTTTATGAATAATTTTCAATTTTAATTGAAAACGTAATTTGTTAAAGAATATTTCACAAAACACACAAAATTATTCTACAGTAACTGATTTGGCAAGATTTCTCGGCTGGTCTACATTAGCTCCTCTCGCAACCGCAATATAATAAGATAATAGCTGTAGCGGTATAGATGCCAATATCGGAGAGAAACATTCTGATGTTTCAGGAATCTCTATAATATAATCTGCCATTGCAGAAACTTGACTATCACCTTTATTAACAATGGCAATCACCTTTCCTTTTCTAGCTTTGATTTCTTGTACATTGCTGACAATCTTATCATAATGTCCAACTTTTGGAGCAATAATAACGATTGGCATATTTTCATCAATTAGAGCAATCGGTCCATGCTTCATTTCTGCAGCAGGATAACCTTCTGCGTGGATATAAGAAATCTCTTTTAATTTTAGAGCTCCTTCAAGTGCTGCAGGGAAATTATAACCTCTTCCCAAATATAAGAAATTAGTAGCATCAACAAATTTGGATGCGATAGCTTTTACATTTTCATCCACTGAATTTAGAACATCTTCCACTTTCTTTGGAATTGCGTCCAATTCCGTAATTAACCTCATGAAATCTGCTTTTCCAAGATTTCCGTTGTGATTACCTAACTTGATTGCAATTAATGATAAAATTGTCAATTGTGATGTGAAAGCTTTTGTAGAAGCAACACCTATTTCTGGTCCAGCATGCGTATAAGCACCAGCATCTGTATAACGAGCGATAGAAGAATCTACCACATTACAAATTCCGAAAACGAAAGCTCCTTTTTCTTTTGCAAGCTTAATAGCAGCCATTGTATCTGCTGTTTCACCTGATTGTGAGATTGCAATTACCACATCTTTAGAACTTATGATAGGATTTCTGTATCTGAACTCAGAAGCATACTCCACTTCTACAGGAACTCTTGCAAATTCTTCAATAAGATACTCACCGATAAGACCTGCGTGCCAAGAAGTACCACAAGCTATAATAATGATTCTTTCGGCGTTTGTAAGTCTTTCCAAATGATCCCAGATTCCTGCCATTTTAATAATTCCTTCATCCACAAGAAGGCGGCCGCGCATTGTATCCAGAATGGATTTTGGTTGCTCGAAAATTTCTTTAAGCATAAAATGCTCATATCCTGCTTTTTCAATTTGCTCAAGGTTTAACCTTAGCTCCTGAATTGCTGGTTCGATTTTAGCATTTTCTTTAATTGTTCTGATATCGATTCCAGATTCCAGAGAGATTGTTGCCATATGACCTTCTTCAAGATATACAGCTTCTTGTGTAAATTCAACAAATGGTGACGCATCAGAAGCCACAAAATATTCATTTTCACCAATTCCTATTGCAAGTGGCGAACCTAATCTTGCAACAACTAACTGCCCTGGAAAATCTTCGTGCATTACTGAGATTGCATACGCTCCATACACTTCATTCAAGGCGTAACGCACTGCTTCAGAAAAATCGAGAGATTGATCTTTATCCATAAAATACTGAATTAGATTTACCAATACTTCAGTATCCGTTTCTGATTTAAATTCAAAGTTTTTATTGATAAGCATTGTTTTGATGGTATCGTAATTTTCAATAATACCATTATGTACAATTGCTATTTTTCCGTTGTTAGAAAGGTGTGGGTGAGAATTATTATCACTTGGAACGCCGTGTGTAGCCCATCTCGTATGCCCCATTCCAAGTTTGGAAGTTGCCTCAAGGTTTTTAGAAATTGCTACTAGATCATCTACTTTTCCTTTTGTTTTTTTGAATTCAAACTTATCATTTTGTGATTCTAAAATTATACCTGCACTGTCATAACCACGATATTCTAGACGGCGCAATCCATTTATTACAATAGCGTATGCATCTCTAAAACCTGTATAACCAACGATTCCGCACATATATTAATTAGTTTGTTTTTTTGTGAATATTAATCTTAACTGGACATTTTTTGAGCTGACAGACATCTCCTGTCCTATTTTACTTGTATCGGTTCCTACCAATAATAACCTAAAAGGATTGTATGGTCTGTCATTATAACTCTGACCAAGTAGAGCTCCTGTAGATGAGTTAACGAGATAAGATCCTACATCAATTATAAAATCTTTTCCATTATTCTCATTTATATTATAAGACTCATCCTCGATAATTTGTTTAAGTGATGAGGTAATACTAACATCGTAGTAAGCATCTTTTGTGGAAAGATTAGTACTACGAACAAGTGAATATCCAGCACTTGCAAGTAGCGTCATATCCGGTAAGAATCTTGACATTGTATCTCTTTCTTTTACAAGGAAACTTGAGGGTTTTCTGTATTTATTATCCCACTCAGGATCAGTACTATCGTTATATAATCGAATTTTTGCAGAAACAACTGCAATTTTTTCATTCTTGTATTGATTTCTTAATGCAGTAATTAATTCCTTTGTAATTCGTACACCAATACTACTTCCTCCCATCCCTTGTAAATAAAGTTTGGTTGAAGGATTTGCTATTGGTAATGCTGCATTGGCTTTGACCTCTTTTGCATCTATGGCATCTTTTGTTCCGGTTATGTAAGAGCTACTTCTAGAGTAAGCCACGTGACTCAAGTGAACATTCGGCGAACCCAGACTTAAAGATGTTTCTTGTTTTGTCTTAGTAACTGTTCCATCTGATGCGGTAACATCGTTCTTGTAATAAATGGTTAATGCAGCATCATTAGGAGCCATAGAAAACATGTAACCGTCATTTTCATCAACCGAAATTCTTAAACCTCTGAAGTATCTGATAAATGATGCCGCATCTTTCAACACTTGATTTCCTTGCTTTGCTATGATTTTATCCTGAAAAAATTCTTTTTTCAATGGTATTCTTAAC
>DLND01000173.1:0-4190 GCA_002476905.1 Flavobacteriales bacterium UBA7519 | reverse complement strand
TCCGACGCATCGGAATCTTTTGTGATGACCACAGAATTAACTGTACCATTGAAGCTTTTCGACCCAATATCTGTGGATGAAACGGCAATCTGTTTATTCGTTTTAATGGAGTCGGAAGCTCCACCTAAAAAGTCAGTAACCTCGTGAACTCTTATGGTTAAAGGAGGAGTTGTGGTTCCAACCTTATATTTACCATATTTTCTAACTGGATAGGTATTAACTACTTTTTTTGCAGCTATATTACCATCTGGATAGATATAATCTTCAGTGGTTGTAGTTTTTAAAGAGTCTGACGCTGTTTCATACAAAGGTTTAAGAGTCAGAACAACAGAATCTACAACAGGATTTTTTCCAAAATCAGGATTATAGGAGCTCAGCCTTACTTGCGTGAAATAAGAAACTTTCTGACCACCAAAAACAGGCTCACTAAATGCGCCAATCCGAACACTGTCATACTGAGATGTAACAACTTTCTGAACATCTTGGTTATTGACATTATAAGCAGCAAGTCCGTAAACTTTTTCTGAAGCTTCGGATCCGTTTACCAACTGAGAACCGAGGTTATCCAGTTCGCTTTCGCATGAATTCATCACAACAATCCCCATTAATAAAACAGGGATCAACTTCATCATTTTTTTTATTCTTATCATTATAATATAATCGATCGTAATTAATAAATTTTTGCTATTGAATCTGCGTTCAGATAGTCGGATTTTTCAGCTTCGGCTTTCGCAAAGGCTTCTTCAAGTTTCTCTTCCAAAAATTCATTTCCTTTCACTATAACATCTACATAATCCATACTGTCATTTACAAAATTGAGAAAGCTTGGATTATCTAACGATTGTAAATCTGAAATATTATCAAATTCAAGAATTTCTTTTGTATTTTCATTCAGCTTCAAATCTTCTTCATTATAAATAGAAAGAACAATTTTAGTATCCTTGAAATAAGAATCGTCTTTATAGTATGTTTTCAGATATACCGGGAGTAACGAAGACATCCAACCATTAAGATGAATTACATCTGGCACCCAATTTAGCTTCTTAATAGTTTCTATAACTCCCCTTGCAAAGAAAACAGCTCTTTCATTGTTATCTTCGAAAGGATGGCCTTCGTCATCAAAATAGTATTGCTTTCTTTTGAAGTATTCTTCATTATCTATAAAATAAACCTGCAAACGCTCACCTGGTAAAGATGCAACTTTGATGATCAGTGGCTGGTCCAAATCATTTATAATAATATTCATCCCGGACAGACGGATCACCTCGTGCAATTGAAATTTCCTTTCACTGATTTGTCCGAATCTCGGCATAAAAACCCTTACATCGTTACCCTCGCTATGCATTTTCAGCGCCATTTTGTGCACCAAGCTCCCCATATTTGTATCTTCCTGATAGGGATACATCTCCGTAGTAACGTATAAAATCTTTTGATTAGGCATAAAATTTACTTTAAACGAAGTATAAAAACTTCATTTTGCAAAATTACAAAAAATTAAATCAAATCATTTATTTTACTGAATATTAATAGTAATTAACAAATAACACTGTATATCAATAACTTACATCAGTAATATTGTTAAAATCTGACTAAAACAATACAGATTACCAACATTGATAAATGCGACATATTTAATAAATGATAGGTATCCTGTCAATATCTAAAGCTTTTTAAGAAATTTAGTACAAATCATCTGCTGTAAAAACAAAAAACAGCTACCTTTGAGCCTTTAAAACATTACTATCATGCAGGTTTTTTACGACAAAGACTCTTTTTCAAAATATATTGATTTACAAAAAGAACAAAACAATATGATCGGATTTGCGCCTACAATGGGCGCATTACACGCCGGACACATCTCTTTATATGAGGAAGCTAACAAAGATAATGACATTGTAATTTCCTCAATATTTGTAAATCCCACCCAATTCAATAACGCTGAAGATTTAGAAAAGTATCCCAGAACGGTTGAAAATGATATTGAAAAGCTCCAGAATTCTAAACTGGTAGATGCTGTTTATATCCCAAAAGTGGAAGACATATATCCAAATGGTATGGAAAGAAAACACTATAACTTCGGAGGTATCGAAAACGAGATGGAAGGAGCTGCAAGACCTGGTCATTTTGATGGCGTAGGAACCGTGGTGGAAGAATTATTTCGACAAGTAAGACCAGACAATGCCTATTTTGGAGAAAAAGACTTTCAACAACTGAAAATCATCGAAAAATTAGTAGATATTCTGAATCTTGGCATCAAAATCCACGGTGTAAAAATCCATAGAGAAAAGAACGGACTAGCGATGAGTTCCAGAAATATGCGACTTTCTGAAGCGGAAAAAGAATCTTCATCTGTTATTTACCAAACCCTAAAAAAGGTGGATGATTGGTTTCGGGTGGTAACGATACCGGAAATCAAATCAAGAGTTGAGGAAATCTTCGATAGGGATGATATGGTGCTGGAATACTTTCTGATTGCCAATGAAGACACTTTGAAAGAAGCAGACTTTTTTTCAGAAGACGAAAATTACCGTGCCTTCATCGTGGTGAATGTGGATCAAGTGAGACTGATAGACAACATGCACCTGAAATAAAAAGAAGCTTCTTTTACAAGAAGCTTCTACACCAAATCACAAAATATTAATATGAAAAAAATTTACTTGCGTAAATTGTGACTCGGCTGGGATTCGAACCCAGGACCCATACATTAAAAGTGTATTGCTCTACCAGCTGAGCTACCGAGTCTTTTTAATTAATAAAATAATTTAATAATTAAAAAATATTTCTGCTGTGCCTGCGACTGGACTCGAACCAGCACATCCTTAGGAAACCACCCCCTCAAGATGGCGTGTCTACCAATTTCACCACGCAGGCAAAAAAAAACCGTATCGCTACGGATTAATTTGCTAGTGACCTGGCTGGGATTCGAACCCAGGACCCATACATTAAAAGTGTATTGCTCTACCAGCTGAGCTACCAGGTCGGCCACTATAAAAATGAAAAGATTTATGACATCTGATAAATGATTTTAAAGTAAATCTTTTAGCGTTTACCGTTTATCTCTCATTTTTTAGTGGTGCAAAGATAGTGCTTTTTTTAAAATCTCAAAATTTTTTTCGAACTTTGTTTAAAATAAAATTATGATAATTTCTTTACTTGGATACATGGGAAGCGGTAAATCTCACGTTTCCAAAAACTTGAGCAAAAAATTAAATTTTCCATTAATTGACCTTGATCAAAGAATTTCTGAAGAAAACCTGCTCGGTATTCCTGAAATATTCCAGACAAAGGGAGAAATATTCTTTCGCAAGGAAGAAAAACGCGTATTGGAAAATATTCTGAACGAGGAAAAAGATATCATTCTGAGTCTTGGCGGTGGAACTCCCGTTTACTATAATAATATGGATCTAATTAATGAAAAATCACAGAGTATATTTCTAAGAGCTTCTGTAAAAACGCTTACAGACCGAGTACTGCTACAGAAAAATACCCGCCCGCTGATTGCCAAATTAAATGATGACGACGTCCCTGAATTTATCGCGAAGCATCTTTTCGAAAGGAATCCTTTCTACAGCAAATCTCATTTTACAGTCGATACAGACTCCAAAACCGCCAATGATATATCTGATGAAATCATTAAGCTATTAAAGATTTAATCTTCGCCTTCTTCAGTGTCCGGTGAGAAAAAAATATCCCAATCTTCATTATCCATTTCTGAGGCTGAACTGCCAGCAGAAAAATCGTCCATTTCTCGCCTATCTTTTTTTGTAGGTCTTCCGAGTCCTTTTTGCCTGTAATAGTCTTGAGCGGATTTTCTCATTTTTAAAATTTCATATTGATCTTTCTCCGTCATATCAATCACATAAAGCGCAACCAATTTAGCGCCAATCCTGCTTTTCGGGAGATCGGTCACTTTTATTTTATATTCGATTTGATTTTTTTTAATTTTTATAACATCGCCAATTTTTACCTCTTTAGAAGACTTAACCACATTTTCTCCTATACTTACCCTATTCTTTTTGATTTCTTCAGCAGCGATGTTTCTGGTTTTATAAAATCTCACACTCCATAAAAATTTATCTATTCTCATAATTTTTTATACTTTTGTCTCGTTAAAATTAATCGCAATTTAACATTAAATAAAAAAATGAGAAAAATACTTTTGGGAATTGCTCTTTAGATTGGAAAATACC
>DLND01000171.1:1911-4449 GCA_002476905.1 Flavobacteriales bacterium UBA7519 | reverse complement strand
AAGATAATAGCGGAGGGCGGATAAGCTGCCCAAATTCTCATTAGCACCAAGTGCAAATTTGGCAGAAAAAAGGCCGTTTTTTACATTGGTATAGTTTCTGACTAAATGATTACCTTTGACAACTATAATTTTAAAACATATTAATGGAATTAGCATTAAAGATATTTCAGTTCATCCTGAGCATTTCTATCCTTGTAACATTACACGAAATCGGGCATTTTTTGCCAGCGAAATGGTTCAAAACCAAAGTAGATAAATTCTTTTTATTCTTCGATCCTTATTTTTCCATCTTCGCCATGAAGAAAATCAATGGAAAATGGCAATATAAATTCTTTTCGAAAAACCAGCCTACGGATGAAGAGGTTGAAATCAACGGGAAAAAGGTAACTCAACCGATTGACACTTCCGCACTTCCGGAAGATGACTGGAGAAGACACGAAGGTGTGAAATACGGCATCGGCTGGTTGCCAATGGGTGGCTATGTGAAAATTGCAGGAATGGTGGACGAAAGTATGGACACCGAGCAGCTGAAGAAACCGGCGCAGCCGTGGGAGTTCCGTGCAAAACCAGCTTGGCAGCGGCTAATCATTATGCTGGGAGGTGTGACGGTTAATTTCTTTCTGGCGTGGTTGATTTATTCTTGTCTTTCTTTTTTTACTGGCGAAAAGTTTCATGATAATTCCAAATTCGAAAATGGAATTGCTGTTTCTGATGCTGGACAGAAAATGGGACTAAAAACAGGTGATAAAATCCTGAAAATAGATGGTAAACCAGCTGAAAGAATGGAAACATCCAGTATCAATATGCTTTTCGCAAACAATGTAACGGTATGGAGGGATGGAAAGGAAGTAACCTTCCCCATCAACGAAGATGGCGTTGCCGAAGTTCTTCATGCGAACGAAGCGAAGCTTTATTTCATGAATCGTTTCCCTGCTGTTGTTGATTCTGTTATTCCTAACAAACCAGCTATGAAAGCCGGGCTACAAAAAGGGGACGAAATCGTTGGCGTAAATGGCAAACCAACAGTTTATTTTGACCAATTGGCAGAGGAATTAAAGATTAATAAAGGTAAAACTATAGAATTGGATGTTCTTCGTAACAAGCAACCTTTAAAATTGACTGCAAATGTTGGCGATGATGCTAAACTTGGATTCGCCTTTGATCCTAAAATAGCTCAAAAATACCTTGACAAGTCCCAAGTAATCAAGAAATACTCTTTCCTGGAAGCTGTTCCGAGAGGATTTACAAGAACGATAGATGTTCTGACTATGCAGATAAAACAGTTTAAAATCATATTTAATACGAAGACGCAGGGTTACAAGAAAGTGGGCGGGCCAATTGCCATTGTCAATAATATGCACGTTGAAAAGGGTAATGATGGAAGACTGTCTATAGATTGGGAATTTTTCTGGGGCTTTACTGCTATGTTTTCTGTATGGCTGGCATTCCTCAACCTGATTCCAATTCCAGGATTAGATGGTGGTCACGTCTTGTTTACGCTTTGGGAAATCATCACTGGCAAGCCTGTACCGCAAAAAGTTTTGGAAAATGCACAGATGATAGGCGTTATTTTCTTATTAGGACTGATGGTGTTAATATTTGGAAATGACATAGTTAAAGTAATCAGTCAATTTTTGACTCAAAAAAATTAAAAAAAAGTTCTTTAAAAATTTGGTGGATAAAGGAAATTCCTCTTATATTTGCACCACTTAAAACAAAGGACATTCCTCCTTAGCTCAGTTGGTTAGAGCATCTGACTGTTAATCAGAGGGTCGCTGGTTCGAGCCCAGCAGGAGGAGCAAAACCATCACAGAAATGTGGTGGTTTTTTTGTTTTATATATTTTAAGGATATATCTAAAAAAAATTCTAACTATTATTTTCCGTTTTTAATCATTTTTGTTAGGCTAAATAAAGATTTCAGCAAATAAAAAACTTACCTCCATTAGTTTTAACAAATTTTGGCAAAGAAATTGACTATTGATCATTCGTAAACAATTATAATTCAGTTGCTATGAATATATCTTATTATGATTTTAAAAATCTTCCGAACGAATCTCAGTGTGATATCATTTTCACCGAAGGCCATCTGATGAGCGAGACTGTAAAAAATGAGCTTAGATTTGTTTTATATGAGATTTCACAATTTTCTGTAGAACTCGTGTACAGTAAAAACCGAATTGCGACCATCAATGTTTATCAAAATAAAGCGGCATACGTTAATTAATAACCTTTTTTATCGGTAAAAAACTATTTTTTATTATAACAAATTTTTATTCTTTTCCTCGATCCACCGACTCATATATTTGGTAGAATTCAATTGATGATGCTGTAGAATTTTTCCAAGAAAATGCGTATTTCTATGGTTATCGAGATGATCTGTTATTTTGTATAGTGTAGTCCAAAACGGTTGAATATGAACAGTCTTACAATAAACCTGTTCCAAAATTACGCTTGCATTTTCATTAGCCTGATTCCAGATTGATTCATTGGTATATAAAATTACTGCTTTTTTAGTAAATTCCTCATCAGAATCCTCT
>DLND01000171.1:0-1866 GCA_002476905.1 Flavobacteriales bacterium UBA7519 | reverse complement strand
TCATCAGAATCCTCTATAAAGCCATTCCAAGGGAGATCTCTACACATAGCTTCTGCACCCACAGGACTCGTAACATTAGGCAATCCGAACTTCATACTTTCCCACAATTTCCCTTTCAGTCCTGCGCCAAAAGGAATTGGAGCGAGCAAAACTCTGTACTTTCTAAAAATTTCATCTGCAGACACAGCTCGTCCTTTAACCAAAAATCCTTCTTTCTCGTTGTGAAGCTGAAAAACTTTTTCTGTGGCGTATGCTCCATATATATGAAGCTCTGCTTCCGGAAGATTTTTTCTGATGTATTTCCAGATTTGTTTCAATTTTAGAACCGTCTGCCAGTTTGGTTCGTGAAGAAAATTACCAATGCTCACAAAATGTTGTCTTTTTTGAAAAGAAGTCGTGTTTTTCTCAATCTCTTCAGCCAAGAACGGCAAATAAAAAAGAATCTCAGCATCTACTCTGAAAGTCTTTGTTAATAATTCATATTCAAATTCAGAAATAATGAGAGAAAGGTCACACCGCAGAATTGAAGCCATCTCTCGCAGAAAAACACCATTGATCAAATCATTCTGATTGAAGTCTCTTTTTTCCTTAAACGCTTTGTGTCTCGCCTCTCTCAGGAAATGCAGATCCTCCGTATCTAAAATTCTTACCGCTTTTGGGCAATGTTCCGAAACACGCCAGCCAAATTGTTCTTCTGTAACATATCGATCAAAAATCACAATATCAGGATCAAGTATTTTTATTTTATCATCAAAACTTCCCTGGTTGATTTCTATAGGATGAACCTCGATTTGCTCTGAAAACTCAACATTATTCGCAGCAGTAAGAAAGCTGATTTTATAACCTGCTTCAGAAAAAATCCCAATAAGTTGCATCATCCGCGTTCCTGCAGCTGTAGATTTTGGCTCAGGAATCACCTGCCCGATAATTACTAAATGTTTCACAGAACAAAAGTAATTATTCTGATTATTATTTTTTGGATGATTCTCATTTGTTGTCATTGCTGATTCCCAAGTTTTTCGGCATCATTTTTCCATGCATTAACAAAATTCTGTTATGATAAGATCCATTATTACTACTGCTTTCTCTCTAGGTTTTTTCTTTGTTTCCTGCCAGCAAAAAGAATCTGTCAAAAATCTTTCTCCGGTGGAAACAGAAAAACCAAATTCTGATTACAAACCTGCGTTTGCAGGACAGACCAGAATGATGGGTTATAAAACACAAACTCCATACAAGGTAGATATTATCAGTCATAATCTCGGTAAACCCAGGGGAATCGCACAATTACCCGATGGCAATTTTCTGATAACAGAAAAATCAGGCTATATCAACCTCATTTCTAAAGACGGAAAGTCTGTTACCAAAATCACAGGATTACCAAAAGTGGACACCCGTGGACAAGGTGGACTTTTGGATATTGTAATTGACCCGGATTTTGATAAGAATCAAACTATCTACTGGTCATTTTCAGAACCTTACGAAAAAGGAAATCTGACATCAGTCGGAAAAGGCGTTTTATCTGCAAATAAAATAATCAATTCAAAAGTGATTTTTCGAGCAACGCCTTCTTATGACTGAAGATTGCATTACGGAAGCAGATTAGCTTTTGACAAATCTGGAAATCTTTTTGTGAGCACAGGCGAAAGATCGGATTTAGAAACGCGACCGCTGGCTCAGGATTTAAAAGCTTATTTAGGAAAAATTATTAAAATTGATAAAGAGGGAAAACCTGCAGCAGGCAATCCTTTTATTGGTAGTAATAAAGCCCAACCAGAAATCTTTTCATACGGGCATAGAAATCCACAGGGAATTGCCATTCATCCTGAAACCGGCGAACTTGGGGAAACCGAAATGGGTCCAAGAGGC
>DLND01000162.1:310-15263 GCA_002476905.1 Flavobacteriales bacterium UBA7519 | reverse complement strand
GCTCATTGCGCCCGTTCCGCTGTCGGTAAGCAAATCGATAAAGACGTGTGAACTTCTTAAATTAAATAAATTATAGTTGGCAGCTTTCAGCCATTCTTCGCGTTGTTCTTTTGTGGATTGATATATTTCTTCGACCATTTTGATTCTAAATGGTTCTGCGTATGGTAGTTTCATTATAGATTATTTTGTTGGATAATGGATGCAGGAACTTGGATGTTCCGCATCGCAAAACATTGAATTTTATCCTTGATGTGCAGAGCAAACAATGAAAAAGTTTAAAAATTTTCATCATCTGACATCTAACAAAAACTACTCTGGTGCTTTGAAAACGTTGTCATCTGAATGGAAACCGGCTACACCTCCGCTTACGGCAAATTTCATCGCCTCCGCAGCACTCATTCCGGTTACCTCTTTGATGTTATTGTATTTGGTAATAATTACCCAGCCGGAAACGGCGTAAGAATGCGGAAGATAAACGGCCACCATTTGATCGAGATTAACAACCGACATATCGGACTGAGTGAGGAATCCCATTCTCCATATTTCGGGCGTCTCATTAGTTTTTACCCAAACCGGAACATTGAATTTTTTCTTATCTCCTACAAAAGAGCCCAAAACATCTTTCAGCGATGAGTAGATGAATTTGATTCCCGGGATGTGTTCCAAAACATAATCTACACCATCTACAATAAGTCTTCCGATAATAAATTTGTTTCCGAAAAACCCGATAAAAGATGTTCCGAAGATGACGGTAAAGAAAATAAGTCCCGGAAATTTTTCCGAAATGGATGGAATGATATTGTCGATGCTGAAAACGATGGACCAGATGATCCAAACCGTAATAGCAAAAGGACCAATGATTATCAGCCCTTGTATAAAAGACCGAAGAAAAAGCCGAAGGTAATCGTTAAAGCTTCTATTCATCACATATGGCTCAACAAGAGCTCTGTTTTATCCGTGTATTGTTTCTTTATTTCCGTAGGACTGTATGACCTTCGCTTCATATTCCAGCCATTCTTCCCAGCGTTTGTTCACCTTTTCCGGCTTTCCGATTTGCCTTGCAAAACCGATAAAAGTGGTGTAATGATTGGCTTCGGAAATCATCAGATCATTGTAGAAATTTCGTAGCTCTTCATCTTTGATATTTTCTGTGAGCACTTTAAAACGTTCACAACTTCTGGCTTCTATCATCGCCGCAAAAAGCATTTTATCAACAAGAAGATCTGTTCTGTTTCCTCCTTTTACGATGAATTTCAGCAAGTCATTGACATAATCATCTTTGCGCGTTCTTCCCAAGACACCGCCTCTTTTTTTGATGATCTCGTGCACCTGATGAAAATGTTCCATTTCTTCTTGTGCAATAGCTAGAAGTTCGGTTACCATATCTGTATGCTCTGGAACCATTGTTATGAGTCCGATGGCGTTGGTAGCGGCTTTTTGTTCGCACCAGGCGTGGTCTGTGAGGATTTCTTCCAGATTGTCTTCTGCGATATTCGCCCATCGTGGGTCCGTAGGAAGTTTGAGACGAAACATTTTATTTTTTTTGTAAAAATAAGGATTTGAGCGCTTTCTTAAATACTTTGTTTATAAAAATTCGTTTCCATAATCATAGAGCATTACGCAAAATATAAAATGATAACTACAATCAATGGCACGAATGTTGAGAAATCATCATCAACCAAATAATAAAATTATGAAAAATTCAACTCTAATCAATCGTGCTAAATTATTTATTTTTAGCTTTTTAGCAATTTTCTCATCTGTTTTAACTTTTGCACAAGACTCTGCAATTGTAAAAACTACTAATGTGACATCGACCTCAACTGAAGAATGGCAAACCAATCCGACGTATTGGATTATTGGTGGCGTTGTACTCATCGTCATTGTTGCAATCGTCGCAATGAGCGGAAGAAAGAAAAACGATTAAGATTTATAAGGCGCTTTTAGAAGCGCTTTTTTTATGGATTCTTAGAAGCTGTTTTCGCTCTTAAAAATGCCAAAACCGTCCAACCCAAATCATCCACTTTCTTCAAACCTTTGGATATAACCACTGCCAAAAGAATATTAACCGGATAAATAATTAAAACCAAAAGATACCACGGCATCAGATCCTTCATCGGAACCACGAGAAAATAGACTAAAGAGGAACTCATCCCTTGGGCAAAATAAAAGAAAATGGCATTCTGACCAACATTAGTGAAGAAATTGGGCTTCTCGATTTTTAGTCGATTATAAAAAACAAATAATGTAACCAATGAAAACAAGGTCCAAATGATATATGGGATTTTCGGTGGAAACTTCTGTTTGTTTAGCTTGTAGAAGATTTCGCCTCCATAATTCCAAAACATCCAGACTAACGCTAATCCCACCAATCCATATAAAACAGGAATCATTTTGGCAGATATTTTTTTGCCTCTCATTCTATTCGCAATTAGGAAAACTGCCATATAGAATGCGACGTAACCAACTTGTCCATTGGGATAGTATTGTGGAAATATATTGAATATCAATGTCAATGCAATACAAATCCCAATAAACCAATCGATGTGTTTGGGGAAAAAGCGTAGAATCAAAACCCCTAGAACTGTCAATATATAATAGACTTTCAAATACCAGAAACTACCCATCACTACCGGAAATGTGTCGCAATTTGAATATTCGTGCAGATACCAATTTCCGAGTATATCCCATTGAGGAACAGACGAAATGCTGGTCGGAACATATTTGCTCCCAAACGTAGAGTAAAAATCTTTCAGCCATTCAAAGGAAAAAAACGTCAATCCAAAAACTTTGAAAAAATAATCTAGAAAGAAAAGAAACGTCACAAAAATCATATAAGTGATCTGTAATTTCAATAACCTATAAAGCGTTTTTTCAATATTATTTCCGGATGTTATTCCGCTTAGTGCATAGAATAATGCCACGTCAAATACAAGAGAAAATACTCTGGCTTCAGTGGGCATATAAAACTGTCCGCTCCAGAACGCCGTATGAATGAAAATAATGGAAATGGTGGCAACGCCTTTGGCAAAGTCAATGTATAGATCTCTTTTCATTTAAATGGTTTTTATAAATTTTCAATTCTAATTTTATCATTCCGGAGGAAACGCAGTGGATTAGATTCCTCCGTAATGACTGAGATTCTTCTGATTGTTTTTAAATATTAAAGATTTCACTAATTATTTGAAAGTCAAAAATATCAATATTTTCCACAGTTCTTTATAATTATTTAACTTTTACTACTCGATAGTTATCCTTATTTTTGAAAGTTCAATTCTACAGATGTCAGATATCATTCAGCTTTTACCGGATCACGTTGCCAATCAGATTGCTGCAGGAGAAGTAGTGCAAAGACCGGCTTCTATTGTGAAGGAACTTTTGGAAAATGCCGTGGATGCAGGCTCAGATAAAATCCAGCTTATCGTTCGCGATGCCGGGAAAAATCTGATTCAGGTGGTGGATAACGGAATTGGCATGTCAGAAACGGATGCAAGACTTGCCTTCGAACGTCACGCTACATCCAAAATCCGCTCTACGGAAGACATTTTTAAAATTGCGACCAAAGGTTTCCGGGGTGAAGCTTTGGCATCGATTGCCGCTGTGGCTCAGGTTGAGCTAAAGACTAAGCAAAAAGATTCGCCTGTAGGAACCAATATTTATATCGAAGGTGGACAATTCCAGTTTCAGGAGCCAGTTCAGACTGTCGAAGGTTCTAACTTTTCCGTCAAAAATCTTTTTTACAATGTTCCGGCAAGGCGCAAATTTCTGAAGAATGACAATGTAGAATTCCGTCATATTATTGATGAATTTCAGCGTGTTGCACTCGCACACGAATCTATCGAGTTTGAATTATTCCATAATGACGAACCGATTTTCAAACTAAGAAAAGGCGGACAGATGCAGCGCATCGTAGATGTTTTCGGAAGGAAACTGCAGCCGCTTCTGATTCCAATTAAGGAAGATCTTGGCTGGGTTAATCTGCAAGGTTACGTCGCCAAACCCGAAGGTGCCAAAAAAGTACGAGGCGAGCAGTTTTTCTTTGTCAACGGAAGATATTTCAAAAGTGCTTATCTCAGCAAAGCGGTTCAGGAAGCCTTTGACGGACTACTACAGCCGGGTTATATTCCATCATTTTTTCTTTATCTGGAATTGGATCCGGAGAAGATCGATGTCAATATACATCCCCAGAAAACTGAAGTGAAATTTGAAGATGAAGCATTAATTTTTGCCCTGATGCGTTCCACTATCAAACGTTCTTTAGGGATTTACAATGTTGCACCTAGCCTGGATTTCGAAAGAGACCCGAAAATGGAAGCTTTTTTTGCGCCAACGCCTAGCAAAAGCAACCACAGTTCTCCAATGCCTTCCGCCATTAATGTAGATCGGGATTTTAATCCTTTTACAACGCAAAAAACATCTACCGAAGAAATCATTAACCTTACTGATCTTTACGATGTTACGGCAACGGCAGCGCCCTCCAAAATCAATCTTTTTGAAGACGATGACTTGGACGAGGATCTATTCCGTCTTCCAAACGGCTACTGGCTGCTCAACAAAGATGGACAAACGTATATGCTGGATCTTGGCAGGATGCACAGAGTTCTGATGTCTTCGCACCAAGAAAATCTTCCTACTAAAAAAGCCGGACAAAGCCTATTGTTTTCATTGGAATATCATCTTAATGAAATCGAGAAAAATAAATATAAATCCATCAAAAAATACCTGCCGGATTTCGGTTTCGAAATGACTTTGGCTCAAGAGAATGTTCTCAGAATCGAAGCTGTTCCGGAAGCTTTAAAAGAATCGCAAGTCATCAAATTCTTAGAAAAAATATTTGAAGTCCTGGAATACAGAACAGAAGAAGACTTCTATAAATATTTTGAATATCAATGGGTTAAACTAAAAACCAAATCGAAGTTCGATTTCATTTATAAAACTGAAGTGGAGCAATTGGTCAAAGATTTTATGGATCTTGGTTTTCCGCAATATACGGTGAACGGGAAAAAATGCTGGATGGAAGTTCCGTTTGATGACCTCAAAAATAAATTTTAAACTATGTTTTCACAACTGACACCTGCTACGAAGAATATTATCATCATCAATGTGATCTTCTTTGTAGGTACATTTTTACTACAAAATCTTAACATTGATTTAGAATCATTATTGGCAGGCTACTTTCCACTGTCTCCAAATTTCAGATCCTGGCAGATAATTACGCATATGTTTATGCACGGAAGCATACTACATATTGCTTTTAACATGATGACACTGTGGAGTTTCGGACCAGTATTAGAACAGGTTTTGGGACAGAAAAAGTTTCTGATTTTGTACTTTGCCTCAGGTTTAGGCGGATTTGCATTGTACAACATCTGGAATTATTATGAAGTGAGCCAGATTACTAATTTTTTGACAAGTCAGGCTTATGATATCCATGAAATATATAAGTATGCGGATAATAGTTATTCCGGAGAAATGCCAATCAGTACTAATTCCGAGGCGGTAAGAGATGCTGCTCAACAGCTTTTCAACATTCTTAAAACCCCTATGGTTGGTGCTTCAGGTGCTATTTTTGGAGTGATTGCAGCATTTTCCACATTGTTTCCTGATGCAAAACTGATGTTTATGTTTATTCCGTTTCCTATTAAAGCTAAATATCTGACACCGATTATTATTGTTGTTTCTTTATTTTTAGGATTCAGGCAGTTTAGCGGAGACAACATCGCTCATTTTGCCCATCTTGGTGGTGCGCTAATCGGTTTTCTCTATATCTGGAGCTGGAAAAAGAACAGAGACAGGATCCAATAATGGGAATTGTACGTTTCATATTAAGCATTTTTCACCTCATTATAGTACTAATGCTTTTAGGGACTATAATGAATGCTTATATTTCGCCTAACGTATTTGGGATGCTTAATCTGCTTTCACTTGCATTTCCGATACTCATGATTATCCACATCTTATTGTTGATTTTTTGGATCATCAGCTGGAGAAAAAGAGCAGCAATTTTTCTTGTCTTAACGCTTTTTTTAATCACACCTATAAGACGCTGGATCAATTATACACCTGCAAAGAAAGAAATTCCGAATCTTAAAGTCATTTCCCTCAACGGAAAATCAGGGAAATTCGGTGATGAGAATATTTACCGTTTTCTGAATGAGCAACAAGCGGATGTAGTTCTCACTCAAGAATACAAAAGTGCTGAAAATCTGAAAGGCTTTGAATATTTTGAGCGCCGTTTTCCCGTTGTCAAAATTCAATCCAGATTCCCAATCCTTAGAAGTGATATTGTAGAAACTGACGCAAAAAACGGTCGCTGTATATTTGCCGACATCAAGGTAAATAATAAAGTCATCCGCTTTGTTAATGTCTATATGGAACCATTTTATATTGAAAAACAAATGGTTAAACCTGGTGATAACCTCGATGAAAATGAGAAGAAGTTTAAAAATATTCTTCATATGCTGATTCCCACCTTCCGGAAACATCAAAATCAAATTATTCCTATCAAGAGCTTCATAGAAGGTTCTCCTTATCCTGTGATAGTTGCCGGAGATTTCAACGCTGTACCTAATTCTTATGAGTATTATAAAATATCCGAAGGTCTTCAGGATGTTTTTCTAAAGGTAGGAAGAGGCAGTGGCACAAGCTTTCATGACTTTAAATTCCCCTTAAAAATCGACCATTTTTTCGCTTCGGCATCTGTTGAACCTATTAGCTATAAAGTTGACCGCAGTGTCAGGATTTCAGATCATTTTCCGGTACTAGCAGAATTTCGTGTCAAATAATTTTCGATATTTGTTTTTATGTAATCCCACTAATTTAAAGAATATACAAGTATGATGATTGGCGATTACATATGATCTTGAAAAATAAACAACAGCTTATGAAACGTATTATTATAGTTGCATTTTCTGCAGCGTCATTTTCCTGCTCCAAAAACGAGTCATCGTATGCTGCGAAAGAAAATTCTGAACGAGCTCCGCAAATTACTTATGATACTACAGCGGTTGATTCTTTCGGCCCAGGCGCTACGTCTGAAAGTGTGATGGCGAAGATCAATGCTGTTGCCATAAAACGTGAAAAAGACAGCCTTGCTGCCATTGCGAAATTGCAGGAAGAAAAGCTTGAGAAAGAAAAGGCTGAGAAGGAAGATAAGGGAAAGAATGAGGAGAAATTATTAAAAGAACAAAAACCAAATGTCTCCAAACAGACGGAAACAATTGTGGAGAAAACAGCAGAACAACCAACTCAATAAACCCAAATTACGCAATAGCCGGTTGTATTAAACCTCCGAAAATGATAAAATTGCTCCTTTAGGAGCAGAATCTGTGTAGACACAATAAGAAATTAAGCCCGGTGCGCTATAATAACAAATAAAACACTACAGATAGCGTTCCTATGGAACGCAGATTGGTTTTGGATATTTTTCTACACAGATAAAACTCCAAAGGAGTTTCCCTGCTGCAAAAAATTAATTTTATTTTTTATTAATATTAAATCGTCCCTTTGGGACTGTTTATTTTCTAATGCGGAATCTGGGATAAAAAAACCGCTTTTGTTTTTCAAAAGCGGTTTTTTTATTGAAGAAATTAGTTATTTATTGAACTGTAATATCATCTAATTGAACTGTTGTTGTAATACCATTAGAAGAACCACCGTCATATTCAAAAACAATAAAACCATTACCTGTGAGAGATGTAGGGAGATTATAAGTTCCTGCCGAAACTAAAGTCCCATAACCAGAAGTTGGAGTTTTTGGAATAGTGAAATTTGAAGTGATATTATTAAGGGTAGCATCACCAATGTTTCCTAGTGGAGTATAATTGGTTGTCGTATATACTTTTAATGCATCACCGTTATAGAAACCTACATTCACTTTGAAGGATAAAGTATTAGCCGCAGTAAAATCTATTGGTACAATAAAGTAAGTTTTAATACTACTTGAGGCACCATTAGCACTAAGTTGTACATATTTATTACCACTAAAAGATCTCAATTCCCAATATCTGCTTCCTAAGAATGGATCATTTACATATGCTGGGAAATTATTAAAATATGGAGAAGAACTGTAAGGATAGCTCTCAAAGTTTTCTATAAAAGAACCGCTGTAAGTAATACTAGTTCCTCCTTTAGGTGGAGCAGAATCAAATCTGTTGCCTGAGAAATCAACTTCATTTTGATCTCTTATATAAAGCTGCCAATCACTATTGTATTTACTTAATATTGCCAAGGCTGAACCACTTCCAGAAGGAATAGAAGCATTTGCAAAAGTAGAATATGCAGAGTTTCGTGCTATAATAGTTCCATCAGCGGTACCATCTGCTTTGAAGAATTCTATGGTTCTATTTGTCGTTAGGCCAGGATTAGCATAAGTGTTTATAACATTATTGTATCCGTATACAGCATCTATTGAAAACTGTGCTTTTTCAAATTTAACTAAAGTTCCAACTAAGTTTCCTGTTGTGTCACCGCTTAAAATAGATGAATTAACAACCAGAGGAACAATTGGAGTAGTCGGTTGTGTGCAAGCTCTCACAATGTTTGTATTCATTTTTAAATTACTCAAGAAATAATCGTACGCATTGGTGCTTGTGTTGAATGTTTTATCAATTAATTGGACAATTCCTCCAACTTTTGGNNGAAAGCCATAAGTCTTTTGCGTGGATGTATACCTTTGTTCCAACGGGATACTTGCCGACCATATTTACTACGTTTGTAACAATACCAAGTCCTTGGGTAGGATTTTCTAATTTGTCTTGAACATATAATGTTTTATAAATATTACCAGTTTTATCAGAAGAGCTTACATAAGCTTCAATAATGTAATCCGCAGTAATTTGTCTTGGATCCGCAGCGTTGGAAGGATAAAGATTTTTAAGCTCACCGAGAGTAAGATTAGGCGTAGCTGTTTCACACTCTCCAAATCTCGGATTGGTAAATTTAACATCATCTATTCCCCTTATTAACATTTGAAAATCAGTATTGTATCTAGAGACAACGAAAGAAATAGTTCCGTTCCCAGTTGGCAAAGGATTTGCACCAAAAGCGAAATAACTAGAATTTCTTATGACCGTACTGTTTTTATTTCCGTCAATCAGCGTTCTATTTGTGTCTGCCAATGGATTAAGGTCAATATAAGTTTTAACAGTAGGCGAAACTTCTGAGTCAGTGAACTGAACATTTGGCACACTTACCAACGTATTTAGATATTTTACTTGTTGCGCATCTGCAAGATTAGAAACTTGTGTAGGAACCAAAGTTGCTACATCTAGTCTGTTGCTTCCATTACAAACACCTGCAAGATAATTTTTTAGCGAAACGCTAGGGATTCTTCCTATTGCATATGTAGGATCTACTGAACCTATTTTTCTTGTGCCCCTATCCCATCCAAGAACCAAGCCATTTGCTTTTATTCTTATATGAGATCCAGCTGGAAAATCTGTATAATTTGAAGCTTTATCTACTTCTATTTGCAAACCAACAGTTGGGTTTACAGGTTTGTCTTGAAAAGATATTGTCTTATAGAAATTTCCGTTTTCATCCGAAGAAACTACATATCCATCCAAAATCACCGCTGGTCCGTCTGCTGGAATTTTGTATGTCCCAGATGTTGGAGCCTTTGCTGCAAAATCCGCCATTGAGATAGTGGGGGCATCAAATCTGTTGTTGCAAAGAATCTCTGGGGTACTCCATTCATCATCTTTTACACACGAAGTGAATGTCCCTGCAATCAAAGCGGACATTAGCACTGTTTTTAAAAATTTATTTATGATCATTTTTTATTTTTTTAGAAATTATTAGAATCTGAATTGTAAATTTACAAAATACGAACGTCCTTGTGTATACCAATATTTAGGACCAAATAAAGATGTAGCTCTGTCATAATCTACACTAAATGTATCGTATTTAATATTTCTTGTTTGCTCAAAACCTCCGGTAATATATTTTGTATTGTCAAAAATATTATTGACACTTGCAGAAATTAGTACATAATATTTTCCTAAAACCCAAGATTTTCCAACATTGGCATTAAAAAAATATGCTGATGGAAGCTTGTTTGGCTTCAAGAGTCTTCTTACTTCTGATTCGGAAATATCATTGTATGGAGTGCCAGAATTAGGATTTTGCACAAAGTTTTCTGATCTCATTATAGCGGAAGGATCAAGATAATTATCATCCAAATAGTTCCAATTTGCTCCAACCCACCAATATTTTGGTGAGCTATATCTCAAACCAACAGAGAAAGCCGTTTGAGGGGTACCTCCTTGTTTGTAATCTTTAATATAAGATTTTCCAAACTTCACAAAAGATTGATTATTAGCGAATACGCCAATCGCATCAGATGCAAAATATACATCGGGATCGTTTTTATAAGTAAATTTACCATAGCTTGCTGCTCCTTGGAAAGATAATGTTGGCAAGATTTTAATATCCATTCCCAACTCTGCACCCATATTTCTCTTTTCTACATTAGACATTACCTGAGTAATAAATGCACTTTGTACATATTTTCCACCAGAGTTAGTTCCTGCACCGCCATTTCCATCATTACTGTCTATCTGTATGCCATCTGCAAAGAAACGTTGTACGTTGGTCTCATTCTGAGTATCTACCAAGAAAACAGAAGCTCTGATTTTGTAGAAAGGCGTATTGACAACATAACTCAAATCATTGGCATTGATAATTGTATTCTTGAGGTTAGGCGCAACTGATGCATTTAGTCTTGGATTAATGAAAATATCCTCTAAATACGGTGCTTGTGAAAAGTATGCGCCATTATAAATCAAGAAATTTCTACCATCAAGCCTATAGACGATTTGTCCTTTCATACCGTAATTCCAGTAGTTCTTATCAGCACTTTTTCCGAAAGAATCTGCATAAAGATAATGTTTGAAGTGACCTTCTCTGTTTGAAGAAGAATAACCAAACATACCCGAAACAAATACATCAAAGGCTCCTTGAGAAAATTTGTATCCAGGATTAACTTTCACTTCCTGTCTTCTGAATGTATAGTCGTAACCTATCCTGTCTCCGACCTTTTTTGCAACATTTTCTTCACCTTCATTGAATAAACCTGAGGTTCCAGGATTATTGGTTGCAGCGAAAGGATCTCTATTATAAGCGAAATCTGCTCCCAAAAGATCTTTTACTTCTCTATAAAGGTCTGATTTATAATTCTGATAAGATAAATTCAAAATAAATCTTGACTTATCCGTAAAATTGTATGTATAATGTGTAGCCGCATTCCATATTTTATCATCACTAACATCATTTACTTGGAAATAAATTGCTCTTTTTCCGGTAACTCCATAATTTGTTACAGGAGCCTGCTCCATGTTTTTGGCATACAACCTATTCCAGTTAATTTGCGTTAGACTAGGATCTCCGCTTTGCCAAAGATTTACAGCCGATTGGTAAGCATCATATGCACCAGAAAGGGATCCAAGATTATTGGGATCAGCAGTTAAAACAGCTGGATTTAATGAAGCTATATAACTAGGAAGGTTTCTGTAATAAGTCGGGCTTGGATTTGGAGCATTTTGCCAATCTAATCTTGAACCTTTATCTTTTCCAAACTGATATGATACCGAAGTCCAAAGATTTGATTTTTTATTGATCTTCCAAAAATCCTGTAACATCAATACTGGCTGAAAACCTTGTCTCACACGTTCGTTACGTTTTTCACCGTCTTGCCATCCCCAATAAGAGTTGTAGTGCACTCCTCTATACTCATAAACTTCTTGTGTATTAGGGCTAGAAGTAGATCTTCTAAATGGTGAAGCAAATGCATTAAAAGTCATTGTATGCCTGTCACTGAACTTTTTCTCAATACCAAGATAAGTACCGTATGCATCATAAAAAGTTCCTTCCTGTATTCCTTCTTCTGCCCATCTCTTAGCTCCCATTAAGGTGAAAGCCCATCCACTTTTTGACATTCCGGATGTATATCTTAAAGAGACTCTTTGTCTGTAGTTTCTATTTGTTAAAGAATAAACAGCCTGGAAGCCTTTTCTGTACTCACTGGCTTTAGTATTCTTATAGATTACACCAGTTGCACCACCAAAAGCATATTCAGAAGGCGCGTGGTTTGCGGAGATTTCAGGATATCTAACAATCTCGTTAAGACCACCCCAGTTGGAAAAGTCTACGTTTCCGTTATCAGACTTCACCATAGAAACACCGTTCATCATGTTTTCTGAGGTTCTTCCGTCAATTCCTCTTGGTCTGAACCAATAGAATCCCAGGTCAAAACTCGCAATTCTGTTGAAAACATCCTGTGATGACTGCAAAAGCCCCACTGTAGAAGTCTGACCGCTGCCTTCATCATCTGCATTATCAAGGATTGCAAGGCCCTGGTCTGCTCCTGTCAAAGTAGAATAAAGGGTGATAACCCCCAAATCTTTTCTTTTTTCTGTAGTAATATCAAACTCCAGAGTTTTAGTCTCGAAATTTGGCTTTGTTACCACAACTTGATAATGTCCGGACTTCAGATCCACAAATTGGAAATAACCAATTTTGTCTGCCGTAACATCATTACCCTCTCCTTTTAGACTTACCTGTGCTTTTTCTACCGGTTTCCCGTCAGCATCTTTCAGGTATGCAAAAACCGTAGTCTGTGCAAAGTAAAATGATGCCGGAAGCATTGTAAATAAGGAGATTAATGATAATTTTTTAATCATAAATCAATTAGGTTTTGTTTGCTCTTTTTTTCTAATATACAGTCCGTTATACACGGGAAGGCAAATGTAAATAATTTTTTGATAATTAAAACTTTTTAACATTTTATTTTTATTTTAACGAAATTTTAAATCTTCAATACTTATATAACATTTTTTAAAAACATCAAATTTTTATTTTGCAGCTATGTAAAAAAAATTACTTTTGTAGCCTTACATTTTTTATTATGAAAAATTTATTTAGCGTAATTGCTATTCTTAGCATTTCCTTATTATTTGCACAAAAAAGGCAAGTCCGTGCAGCCACTGTTGGTTTTCTGAACGTAGAAAACCTTTGGGACACTGTTCGATCTGCGGATTATATAGACGGAACTAAGGATAAGAGCAACCCGGCATTCCACAGAAGTATTCCTTTGGACTCTATCAAATATCTGGAAGTTACAGAAAAAGATTACAAAGGCGTTTGGAATGATGAATCCCTTGCAGGAAAGAAAGTTGTAAGAATGCAGGGTGGCTCAGAAGAATTCACTCCAAAGAGCGGGAAAAACTATACTTATAAAATTTATAAGCAAAAATTGGAAAATGAGGCTAAAGTAATTTCGGAAATGGGAAGAGCTTACACAGGCACTGCACCCGTGGTTGTTGGCCTTATTGAGGTAGAAAACAGACAAGTTGTAGAAGATCTCGTAAAAGAACCTGCTATTGCAAAGTATGATTATGGTGTAGTTCATTACAACTCTTATGATTACAGAGGTATAGACGTCGCGTTTATCTACCAGAAAAGAAGGTTCACGCCTTCTAAATCCTGGAAAAAAGAAGTCAAAATCTATGGCGATAGCGGAAAAAGAGAATATACGAGAGACATTCTGGTATTGACAGGTTTTCTTGATAATGAAAAAGTAGCTTTTTTCCTGAATCACTGGCCGTCTAGAAGAGGTGGAGAAGCAGTCTCTCTTCCTAAACGTAATGCAGCAGCTGCGATCCTCAAAAAAGAAATGGATAGTGTGAGATCACTAGATCCGTCTACCAAGCTTTTCGCAATGGGAGATTTCAATGACGATCCCATAAGCCCAAGTTTAAAAAATTATCTGAAAGCAGTTGGAAACCCAAAAGATCTTAACGAAGAAAACCACTATCTCAATCTGATGTATCCATTGTATAAAAAAGGAGTTGCTTCATTAGCTTATCAGGATGCCCCAAACTTATTTGACCAGATTATAGTTTCATCCAACCTTCATGCCCCTAAAAACGAAATCCGTAAAGACTACACCGTTTTCAAAGCAGAAATTTTTGCACCGGATTATCTGATCACCAAAGAGGGTAATTATAAAGGTTATCCTTTCCGCTCCTGGAATGGCGACCAGTTCACTGGAGGTTATTCAGACCACTTTCCAGCGTTCGTGGTTCTCCAGAGGGAACCTTAAAACAAATCAACCGTTTCAATATTTTGGAACGGTTTTTTGTTTTTATTCGAACAGATATTTGATGATATCGCAAGCTATGTAATATTTATTTTTTATGGCAGCTTTTCCGTCTTCCGCTATTATCTTTTTGCTCGGCATAGCCTCTCGCAAAAAGGATAACCGCTCAAGCCGGGCTGCAAGAAACCGTGCGAATAAAAATTAAGCGGCCGCAATATTGTTCGTTTCATCACCCCAAGAAAAAGTAATTGACAGATAATTCTTTGGTTATAAAATAAGCCATAACTTTAAACAAAACATCAGCAATGAAAAATCTTTTCGCCATAATAATCATTTCCGCTTTCATTTGGTCTTGCGCTGCTGGCTTGGGAAAAACTACAAATGACTCGAAACCCTACATTTCCGCCCAAAAGAAAGCAGACTCAGCAGATGAGTGGGAAATCACCGTTTTCGATACCGATTATGAAACATTTCTCGCATCAAGAGCACAACCCAAATCGATGTTCACAGAAAGCGGATTAAAGTCTAGAAATCAGCTCCTTGTCGCAGAATGGAACAATCGCTATTTTTCAGGAATCAATCCCAATTTTTACGAAGTCTCCATTGATTACAATGTTAATGAAAAGTATGGCTTCGATTTCGAGTACAGATTGTACCAGTTCTTCGCTTATTGTAATTGGAAGTACGGAATCCAATTTAATGGATTAAGAGGCATCGATAAAACAAAATAAAAGAATCCGTCTCACAACTGAGGCGGATTTTTTTTGGTTATTATTTAGGATTTTTGTATATTTATATCTGATAATCAGATAGTTGTTTATGAATTTCAAGCATTATAACCAAAATCAGCTGGTG
>DLND01000162.1:0-244 GCA_002476905.1 Flavobacteriales bacterium UBA7519 | reverse complement strand
TCATCCCGTGATGATGCTCAAAGTGATGGTTTTTGCGTACATGAATAATATTTATTCCTCCCGGAAGATAGAAAAAGCGCTTCGGGAAAATATCAATTTTATGTGGCTCTCCAACATGAGCATTGTGGATCACAATACCGTGAACAGGTTTCGGGCTCACAAGCTTGAAGCAGCTTTCAAAGATATTTTCTCGCAAGTGGTTTTGCTTCTTGCCGAAGAAGGTTTGGTAAGTTTGAAACAGGTT
>DLND01000193.1:17740-23756 GCA_002476905.1 Flavobacteriales bacterium UBA7519 | reverse complement strand
ATTTAAGAAAGAAAGTTGCCTGAAGAGAATAACTTTTCACTTTTCTTAAAATATTGAAAAACTTTTATAACAAAAAATCCGCCTCAAATTTTGTTGTGAGACGGATTCTTTATTAAGATATAATTACGCATTGGTGAAGTTTTTCAGAAAATGAATTATTTGTTAACAATCTATTTTGGTTATTCAGGAAAAGCTTTATTTTTAGGCAAAACAAAAATAATGTCATATTACCCGTTAACAAGCATACCAGATTATTACTCCATAGACGCTCTTTTGACCGAAGAACACAAGCTTATCCGCGATTCTGTAAGGAATTGGGTGGAGAGTTTCGTAATGCCGAAGATTGATGAAGCTGCGCAAAATCATACTGATATCCCAGGATTGATGAAAGAATTGGGAAATATCGGTGCGCTTGGTCCTTACATTCCTGAGGAATACGGTGGTCCGGGACTTGACCAAATCTCTTATGGATTAATAATGCAGGAATTGGAAAGAGGTGATTCGGCAGTTCGTTCTGCGGCTTCTGTTCAGTCTTCTTTGGTAATGTTTCCTATTTTCGAATATGGTTCTGAGGAGCAAAAAAGAAAATACCTTCCGAAGCTGGCTTCTGGTGATATGATTGGATGTTTTGGTTTGACAGAGCCAAACCACGGATCTGACCCTTCTTCTATGGAATCCAAATTCACAGACCAAGGCGACCATTATCTTTTGAATGGTGCCAAGATGTGGATTACCAACGCCCCTGTTGCTGACATTGCTGTTGTATGGGCAAAAGGCGAAGACGGAAAAGTACGCGGGATGATTCTGGAGCGCGGAATGGAAGGTTTTACAACACCTACTACGCATAACAAATGGAGTCTTAGAGCATCAAAAACCGGAGAATTGGTTTTCAATAATGTGAAAGTTCCGAAAGAAAATATATTGCCAAATGTTGAAGGTTTGAAAGGACCATTGTCTTGTCTTAACTCAGCGAGATACGGCATTTCTTGGGGCGTAATTGGTGCGGCGATGGATTGTTATTGCACAGCCGTTCAATATTCCAAAGAGAGAAAACAATTCGGAAAACCGATTGCTTCTTTCCAGCTACAGCAAAAGAAATTAGCTGAATTCTTAACTGAAATTACCAAAGCGCAATTGCTTTGCCTACAGTTAGGAAATCTTAAAAATGCACATAAAGCTTCGCCTGCGCAAATCTCTATGGCGAAGAGAAATAATGTAAAAATGGCCATCGACATTGCAAGAGAATCTCGTCAAATGCTTGGCGGAATGGGCATAATGGGAGAATTCCCGATGATGCGCCACGCAGCGAATCTTGAATCCGTGATTACATACGAAGGAACGCACGACATTCATTTACTGATTACGGGAATGGATATTACCGGCATCAATGCCTTTGGATAAGACCAAATCAATCTTATATATTTTTAACCAACACCTGCGGAATATTTTCGTAGGTTTTTTCGTTCAGATATAAACCACAAAAAAACTTAATGTGCAAAAATATTTCGTCATTCTCTTCGTTGTTTCTGTTACAGTCTTTGGACAAAATTTTCAAACCAAACTGTCGAATGCAGCCATTAATTTAACTAAAGATAAAGTCGTTTATGACCCTACTTATTTTAATATAAAATACCCGAACGGTGATGTACCTGCAGGAAAAGGGGTTTGTACGGATGTTGTCATCAGAGCTTATCGAAAGTTGGGAATCGATTTGCAGAAGGAAGTTCACGAAGATATGGCGAAGAATTTTTCCAAATATCCAAAGAAATGGAGATTGAAGAAAACAGATACCAATATTGACCACAGACGTGTTCCGAATCTGATGGTTTTCTTTTCGAGATTTGGGAAAGTAAAATCCATTACGAATGATGCGAAAGATTATGTTCCAGGCGATATCATCACTTGGGATTTGCCTAAAAATCTGACACATATCGGAATTGTTGTCAATAAAAAATCAGCAGATGGCAAGCGTTTTTTGATTTCTCATAATATCGGAGCCGGACAGGTTTTACAGGATTGTCTTTTTGATTGGACGATTACGGGACATTATCAATATTCTAAGTAGAAGATATTGAACCACAAAAGTCACAAAAGACATTACTATTATGGATATTAAAAAACAACAAAAAAAGAGTTTATAACCAGTACTTATTTTATCTTTTTGTTAATCTAAAAAACTTTTGTGACTTTTGTGGTTTATAAATATTTATAATGAAAAGGATTTTCCAACTTTTATTTCTAGTTTTTTGTCTAATATTCCAAGCTCAAAACCTTAAAATCATTCAAAAACCGATTGATTATTCTAAGGAAAGAATGAATCTTAGTTTGGATTATATGAAAGACCATCACAATCTAATCCAGAAAACCCCGAATATCACACCGAAAATTATTGTTCTGCATTACACTGGTGGAGGAACAATTGAGTCGAATTTCAGATACTTCAACAATTTGTATCTGGCGAATCAAAGAGCAACGCTTAAGAAACAGAGTTCTCTCAATGTTTCTGCTCATTTTCTGGTGGATAGAGACGGGACGGTTTACCAGTTAGTTGATCCAGGATTATTTGCAAGACACACCATTGGTCTTAATTATTGCGCTATTGGTGTAGAAAATATAGGAAGTAAATCTCAACCTTTGACCGATAAACAAGTAGAAGCGAACGCAGAATTGGTCAAATATCTCTCGAAAAAATATCCTATTGAATATCTAATTGGACATTCGGAGTATGGTGTTTTCAGGAATTCTAAACTTTGGAAAGAAACCAATCCAAAATATTTTACGAGTAAAGAAGATCCTGGCTCTGAGTTTATGAAAAAAGTAAGAGAAAAATTGAATGATTTGAAACTGAAAAGTCAACCTTAAAATTGTCTCTCGCAGATTGCGCTACTTTAGCGGATGTATTATAAATCAGCATTGGCTTTATCTGCGAGAAAATTCCTACCAACTCACTTTTTCTTTTTCCTCAAAAGGAACCTCAGGATTCAGGATTTCAAAAATTAAATTTCTGATAGAATCTTCCACTTCATTATCTTCAATATCAACGAAATTCAGTTTTTGCGGACCATTATTGACTTCTGCAAAAGACCAGATTGCTGTTTCAATATTATCTGGATTGATGTTCAAAACGTTTTTGATACAATATTTATAAATCGAAAGCTGTAAAGCTTGCTTGTAATCGTCTCGGAAAAATAATTCTGGGAGTTTTTCTTCTTTGTTTTTGCCAAGATTAATCGTCAGGTTTTTCGGTTTTGCCGTCTTGTAATCAATTACTCTGGTTATCCCGTCCAATTTATCTATTCTGTCGATAAAACCATAAAAACTGATTTTGTCGGTTTTATTATCATCAAGGAAAAAAACACAATTGATTTCTTTTTCCAAATCCAGAATCTCCAAAGCAGAACCTTTTTTAACCAATTCCAAATCGTATTCTACAATATTACGCACTACCCTTTTGGCAATTTCTTTGTGGATGTAATTCATTCCGCGGTCATAGAACTCAGGTTGGTGTTTCAGCTTTTCAATCGCAAAGGTAATCGCTGAATCTGTTTGTTGAAGTAAACTTTCTAAATCGTTAATAGATAATATTTTACCTTTAATTGGTTCGTGTAAATATTGCAGTGCATAATGAACCAAATTTCCATAATTTCTTTGCGAAAGTTCTTCTTCAATTTCGTTGGTTTCTCTGGTTTTGAGAAGATTATTAAGATAAAAATCAATCGGATTATAAAGATAGGTCACGAGATGCGAAGGAGAAACTCGCTTCTTCCATTCGTTCAAAAGTCGCACTACTTCTTCATTTTTATCGATTTTCATCAATTCCTGAGCAATTGGCTCTGAGGAATTTTCGATAATGATATGTTCTATATGATGTTGACTTTCCATTTCCAATTGTGTGATGAAACGGCTTTTTTCGCCTGTATTCACACCAGAACTCAAAGCATTATAAAGCAAATGAACGTTTTCCGAATTCTGAATCAATCTATAAAAATGATAAGCATAAATACTGTCATTTTCCAAGAAAGTATTCAATCCAAAATTCTTGCGGACATCGAACGGGATGTAAGTATTTTGAGTGTTTCCTAATGGTAATTTCCCTTCGTTTACGGATAACAGAATGATATTTTTGAAGTTCAAAAGACGCGTCTCCAAAAGTCCCATAATCTGGAATCCTGCTAGCGGTTCTCCCACAAAATCAATACTTTCTGAATTAACTAATTGATTGATGAGAATTTCCAAAGTTTCTATTTTAACATCAATTTGATAAGGTAATAATTGATTTTTGATGATTTTGAAAACGTTCTCAAACAATGCAATATTCTCGTACTGAATATCATCCAGCTCTTTGAATTTGAGTTCATAACAGAATTTAATCAACAAATCTAAAAATGTCTGGTAGTTTTCAGGTTTCTGTAAAAGCTGGAAATAACTGAGGTTTCCAAGTAATTCCTGCAACAAAGTTCTAGAAATATAAACGATGTTTCTCTCTTCTATCGCGAAGATAAAATTTCGGATAATTTCAGAATCTTTTTCGTCGTTTGGTAATTCTTCCAAAATTGGTAAAACATCGGCGTAATAATAACTTGATGATTTTTTCTCCTGTTGCTTCTGAAGATAAAAAAGCTTTTTAATTGCATTACTGAACGAGAGATTCTTTAACGGAAATCCCATTGTGATATTCACGCTTTCAACGGCATTTAAACTGTCTAAAACTGCAGGTAAAAGATTCTCATCCAATAGAACCAAAGCAGTTTCTGACAATTCATTTTTTGGAATTTTTTTCAGGATTTCGGGAAGGAATTTAGCTTGAACAATGTTTCCCGAAACTTCATAGGTTTTGATGCTTTTTGGTTGTGAGAATTGATTTTCAATCCATTTAAAATTTCTGTTATCATTAAATTCTTTCCATTTCAAAGTTTCTCTCAGGAATTTTCCGGATTCTTGCCTTTCGTCATCAATATAATATTGGTCGGCTTGGAAATAAGTTTCCGCTTTGTTCCATTGCAAAAGCTGTCTTACCAATTGCTCTTCCACTCTCGACAACGCATTGAATCCACAAAATACAAACTGCCGATTGGTTTGTTTGGCAAAATTTCCGATCTCGGAAAAAGCATCTTGATACAACATTCCGGAAGTTGCGAGATTTTCTTTCTTCAATTCTGCTTTGAGAAGTGGGAGAAACTCGTTCATTTTTCGCCAGAAATTGAGGTTTCGTTTTCTTGGATTGTCTTCGTCGCCGAGATTTTCGCCCCAATTTTTAATCCGTTCTTCGTCCAGCATCCAAAGCAGGATTTTTTGGTCGTCATCTGAAAACTTCATCATATCGTCCCAATCTTTCTGCAAAGTCGGAAACCATTTTAGAAAACCGGAGAAGTCTTCGGAAGAATCAATTTTATTATAAATACGGAACGCGAATAACCAAAGTGCAATTCCCTTGATTTCTACATT
Source organism: Flavobacteriales bacterium UBA7519 (assembly GCA_002476905.1). Lineage (GTDB taxonomy): Bacteria > Bacteroidota > Bacteroidia > Flavobacteriales > Weeksellaceae > Epilithonimonas. The sequence continues at coordinate 18,311 of DLND01000193.1, read as the reverse complement.
TTCAGAAAGTTCGGCAATTAGCTCATCGATTGTAACGAAGTTGGGTAAAAGTCCTTGATATTGCTTTTCCTGCAAGATTCTTTTGATAAAAACCATTGGTCTTTTTCCGGGTAAAACAATATCCAGTTCGGAAATATCATGATGATTTTCTAATAACTCTGTAATAATCTTCTGAAGAAACTGCATTTTTTATAATTGATAATTGATGAATTATAATTGATAAAGCTAATTGGTGATAGACTGAAAAATGCTCATACTATCTTATAAAAGAGCCTTTAAAAACTTAACGGCTCAATTTAATTATTTTTTGATTCATTTGACCGCAAAGTCCACAAAGATTTTTGAAAATATTGAAAACATTTTTAAGCTCGCAAAGGCGCTTCGTTTATCAAACAATGACAAAAGTTGTGGTTAATTTCTTTTTGATTTTAAAACTTTATTTGGATGACAAAATCCCTAGCCCCGATTACAACGGCATCCTTTTTTGTTATTGCGATGGCTAAATGTTCAACAGATTGCTTCACTTCGTTCGCAATGACAAAAAAGATATAGTGGAAAGCGGGATTAAGCT
>DLND01000193.1:17418-17674 GCA_002476905.1 Flavobacteriales bacterium UBA7519 | reverse complement strand
CGGGATTAAGCTCCTAAAATTATTCTACAACCACTTTTTTCTCAAGGAAAGTATTGGTTCCAGCGGTGTCTTTTCCTGTCCAGAATTTGAACGTGTAAGTTCCTGTTTTTATGGGTTTGAAGTTGATTCGGCTACCATCAACATAAGTTCCGTCGCCACAAACGTCATTGGTTTTGTAAGCAAAATTGGCGATTGTTCGGACAGAATCGTTGGTGTAATTATAATCGTAACTGTAGATGCCTTCGCAAGTTTTTAA
>DLND01000193.1:13691-17341 GCA_002476905.1 Flavobacteriales bacterium UBA7519 | reverse complement strand
TAGTTTTTTTGAACGTAGAATAGACTAAAATCTCCTGCGTAACGCCCAGAGACATTGTATCCATCGGGATTTTCACGCTGTCTATTTTGATTGCGAAAACAGATTCGATTTGGCTGTAATCATCATTGTCCTTGCATGAAACTATGAATGCTGAAAATGCCGTTAAAACTGATAAAATAAATACTTTCTTCATAATCGTTTCTTTTTATTTAGTTATTGAAATTGCCTTTCGATAAATAGACAACTTTTTTGGTGTCGAAAAATTCGCCTTCGAAATAATTTTTCAAACTGAAAATTTCTGCTTTCAATCCTGCTAATTCTTCTGCTAAATCGCCGCCTTTTAGATAAAGAACGCCGTTGTGCTTTGGGTTGAATTGTTCTTTCTCAAATTTTCCTCTGAGCCAAGTTAGGAAAACCGGCATTTGTGTTACTGCTCTGCTGACCACGAAATGGAATTTTTCTTTCAATTGTTCCGCTCTAATATGATGTGCTGTAACATTTTTCAGTCCAAGACTTTCGGCAACACCTTTTACCACTGTGATTTTTTTTCCGATGCTGTCTACTAATGTGAATTGTACATTAGGGAATAAAATTGCTAAAGGAATCCCAGGAAAACCGCCTCCGGTTCCGATATCCAAAACTTTGGTATTATCTGCAAACGCCATCACTTTTGCGATTCCTAAAGAGTGAAGAATATGTTTCTCATAAAGACTGTCTGTGTCTTTTCTTGAAATGACATTGATTTTCTCATTCCAATCTTTGTACAGCACTTCTAGTTCTGCAAATTGTTTTTTTTGTTCGCTGGTAATATTTGGGAAATATTGTAAAATTAATTCTAAAGACATAAGGCGAAATTATGAAAAGATTTGTTAATATTAATTATAAATAAAAAACCATCAAAAATTAATCTGATGGTTTTTAGAATTTCAAAGTTTTATGTGTTATCTCAACACTTTCTTGGTTATTGTTGTATTTCTAGAAATCGCTTTTATAATGTACATACCTTCTGCATTTACCTATTTGTTTTAATATTTAAACAAATATTCTGATCTGAAATTTATAAAGTGATAGAATTTATGAGCTAAAGCCTCAAATTTTTAATAAACCATTCAGATTATAGATTTAAATCAATTATATTTGTCTTTAAATCTAATTTATAAAATAGTTTAATGAGTAAGATTTCTGACAGATTAAACAGGCTGAGCTATTCTCAGACTTTTGTAATGAGTAATAAGGCGCGCGAGATGAAAGCCGCAGGAATAGATGTTATTAGTTTAACTTTGGGAGAACCAGACTTCGATGTTCCTCAAAAAATTAAACAAGCAGCCTTTGATGCTATTAATGAAAACTACAGCCACTACTCGCCTGTACCAGGATTTTTAGAACTCAGACAAGCTATTTCTGCAAAACTAAAAAGAGATAATAATCTAGATTATAAACCTACTCAAATTTGTGTATCAAATGGCGCAAAACAATCAATTATCAACGTTTTGTCGGCTATTGTGAATGATGGTGATGAAGTGATTCTTCCAGCTCCATATTGGGTGAGTTATGACGAAATGGTAAAATTGGTTGGTGGAACATCGGTTTTCATTGAAACTTCTATTGATACAGAGTTCAAATTCACAGCTGAGCAATTAGAAAAAGCGATTACGCCAAAAACCAAAGCCTTACTCTATAGTTCGCCTTGTAATCCTTCCGGAAGTTTCTATACAAAAGAAGAACTGGAAGCTATCGCAAATGTTGTGGCCAAATATCCGCACGTCACAATCATTTCCGATGAAATCTATGAGTTCATCAATTATGAAGGAGAGCACGTTTCTATAGCAAGTTTTCCTCAAGTTTATGAGCAAACTGCAGTGATTAACGGAATGAGTAAAGCGTTTGCAATGACGGGTTGGAGAATTGGATATTCTGCTTGTCCAGAATGGCTTGCAAGTGCTTGTGACAAAGTTCAGGGACAAATGACAAGTGGTGCAAATACAGTTGCTCAAAGGGCTTCTATCACTGCTTTACAAATGGATCCGTCTGAGTTGCAATATATGATTTCGGAATTCCATAAAAGACGTGATTTGGTTTTTGATTTGATGAAAGACATCAAAGGTTTCAAATGCAATCTTCCAAAAAGTGCGTTCTACTTCTTCCCAGACATTTCTTATTTCATCGGAAAGAACCTTAATGGGACGGAAATTAAAGATTCAGATGATTTCGCAATGTTCTTATTAGAAAATGCACACGTTGGTTGTGTAGGCGGCGTAAGTTTTGGCAGTCCAGAATGTATCCGTTTCTCTTATGCAGCTTCTGAAGCAGAACTAAGAGAAGCAATGAGAAGAATTAAAGATTGCCTTGATCAGTTTTAATATTTAAATCCGCTTCAGTAAAGCGGATTTTTTTATGAGTTTCATCATTTTTATTCTAATGTTTTTTGCCGAAATTTGGGATTAATTAAGTCAAGACATATCTTTCACTTCGATAGATTTTATAAATTACATTTTGTTTTCCAATTCATAAAATCTGTTTAATTTTGTCACAGAAAATTTAAATAAACAATTTAAACTTAAATATTATGTCATTAGTAGGTAAATTATTTCCAAATGTAGCAATTGATGCAATGAGTGAAATGGGTGATGATCTTAAAATCAACATCTTCGAACAAGCGGTTAATAATCAGCAAAAAGTGCTCTTATTCTGGTATCCGAAAGATTTTACTTTCGTTTGTCCAACGGAATTACACGCGTTTCAAGAGGCTTTGCCAGAATTCCAAAAAAGAAATACAATCGTAATAGGAGCTTCTTGCGATACAAACGAAGTTCATTTCGCTTGGCTAAACACACCAAAAGATAATGGAGGAATAGAAGGTGTAACATATCCAATCCTAGCAGATACACACAGACAATTAGCAAATATTCTTGGAATTGTAGATCAGGATTTGGAATATGATGAAGAAGGAAACGAGGTCTTTACAGGGTCTAACGTAACTTACAGAGCGACTTACCTTATCGATGAAACTGGGAAAATTTTCCACGAATCTGTGAATGATATGCCACTTGGAAGAAATGTAAAAGAATATCTGAGACTTGTTGATGCGTATGCACACGTTCAGAAACATGGAGAAGTTTGTCCGGCTAACTGGGAAGAAGGTAAAGACGCAATGAACGCTGACAGAAAAGGCGTTGCTGAATACCTTAGCAAAAACTAAATAGATTTGATTATGAGATAATATGATGATTTGTTTTTATCAACTCATTAACAAATCATCATATTTTCAAATTAATATTTATCACATTTAAAAAATCACAAAAATGTATATAGAACTTACAGGAGACACATTACAGCAAATCATTCAGGAGAATGACAAAGTAATGGTTCAATATGGTGCAACTTGGTGTGGAAACTGCAGAATTATGAAGCCGAAGTTCAAAAAATTAGCTGCAGAAAACGAAGATATCCCATTTTATTATGTGGATGCAGAAAAATTGCCGGAAAGCAGAAAATTAGCAACAGTTGATAATCTACCAACTTTTGCAGCGTTTGAAGGTGGTGCTTTGAAAAATCAGGTTCAAACCAATCAGGCTGAAAGTCTCAACAATCTTTTCAGCGAATTAAAGGGTTAAAAATTAAGAAATTTCTTAATCTCTAAATCTATTAAA
>DLND01000193.1:0-13649 GCA_002476905.1 Flavobacteriales bacterium UBA7519 | reverse complement strand
ATTAAAATGAAATTACCAATCATAAGACAATTTTACCAGAATCAGACGCCGGAAAATCTAGAAGCGACTTTGGAAGTTTTAGAAAGCTTCTGTGAGTTCCGTAATGTTTCTGAGGAAGATATGAATGTTGCTGGCGAACTCATCACAAACATTTGTGGCGCTTTGGAAGTGCACGCCAATGTAAAGAACGGAATGAGCGAAAAAGACGCACTTAATTCTTTTGCTCAAAAAGTAATGGGATCAATTGATAAGTAATCAAACACAAAAATCTTCATAAACCTAAGACTTTAGAGAAATCTGAAGTCTTTTTTTTATTTTTGAAAAAAATGATAATGATAAAAAATATAGTTTTCGATTTTGGCGGCGTATTAATGGATTGGGATCCCAGATATTTTTTCAGAACCTATTTCAATGATGATCAAAAGATGGAATGGTTCTTAAAAAACATAGCCAAAGATGAATGGAATATAGAACAAGACCGTGGGCGAACGCTGAAAGAAGGTACGGAATTATTAGTTATGCAACACCCGGAGTGGGAAAAAGAAATCCGTGCTTACTATGATAACTGGACAGTGATGCTGAAAAGTGATATTCCTAAAAATGTAGACGTATTAAGAAAGTTAGAAGGTAAATATCATCTTTATGGATTGACCAATTGGTCTGAGGAAACCTTTCCATTTGCTTTGGAAAACTATGATTTTTTCCAAGTTTTTGAAGGAAAAATTGTTGTTTCTGGAACAGAAAAGTTAATCAAACCGGACAAGGAGATTTTCGAAGTGTTGCTCAATCGTTATAATTTAAAATCTGAAGAGTCTGTATTTATAGATGATAATGTGAAGAACATTGCTACTGCAAAGAACCTGGGTTTTAAAACCGTACACATACAGCCAGAAACGGATCTTGGAGCAGAATTAAGAAATTTTAATCTTATTTTTTAATTGATGAGCAAAATTGTGTTTTTATCGTTTTTATTAGCATCATTAAATTATTTCTCACAGAAAAAAATTAATGATACCATCAACTGTGGTTATCGAGAAAACAAAAGTTCAATATGTCCTAAATGTAAAGGTGACAAAAAGGTGTTACCTATTTTTTATGGTTTAGCACCTGGAAAATTTATGAAAAAAAACAAAAATAAATTTTATTTTGGAGGTTGTGAACTTATGGGGTGTGACCCAAAATGGTACTGTAAAACAGATCAATTAAAATTTTAGATTTGTTATCAATTTTTAAGAATCATCAAACTCCTTTTATGATTTTGGAATCCATAATTTTCGTAAAGTTTTTTAGCTTTTTCATTATGATTTTCTATTTCCAATAAGACAATTTTAAAATTATTTTCAACAGAATAATCTTTCACAAATTCCAATGCTTTTTTACCAAGAGATTTACCCTGAAATTCTGGTTTTATAAATAATTCATCCAAGAACAAAATCTCACCACCAAATTCAAAACTGAAATATTTAACCAAAATAATATAACCTGCAATTCTCCCTTCAAATACTACTTTAAAACAATTACCATAACTATCATTATCAAGGAATTTTACAAAATTAGCAGCAGCCTCTTTTTCATCAAAAGGATATAAATCAATCGCATAAAAATCCTTCATCATTTCGCATAATTCAGGGATGTCGGAGAGGTTTGCTTTTAAAATTTCGTGATTCATTTTTTCTTTTTATTTTCTCTCCAGAGCCAAGGCGCAATTGGATTGTTATCTTGCCAAAGTCCTACTCTATTTTTTCGAGCTTCGGTTTCCAGTTTGGCGTAGTCGGAATCGGTAGAGTATTTTTTATAATGCCAAGCCATTCCTTGCTTTAGCATTTGTTTATTAATGTTTTGATTTTTATCATTGATAACAACCGCAATCAACCGTTTATATCGGTCATATTTCTCTGCTTGAACGGTGACAATTCTTCCAAAACAAAGATTGGATAGAGCTTGTTTGGCGTTATTACCAAAAGGCTGAGTTCCTCTTTTCTCCGGCGAATCTATGTGAGCAAGACGAATTTTAATTGGATTTTCCTCATAAAGAATCTCCATCGTATCGCCATCAGAAATACCAATGACTTTTGCTGAAAATGTTTTATGACTAAGGTTTTCCTGTAATTGACTTTGCCCAAAACTGAAAATCGAAAATAAAATTAAGACTAAGAATTTATTCAAAATATTAAATCTCAAATTTCTTTTTAGCCAACTCTTTTCTAACTCTGCTCAAGCTTTCGGGCGTGATTCCAAGATAAGAAGCTACCATCCATTGTGGTGTACGAAGCATTAGATTTGGGTACTTATTCAGGAAATCAAGATAACGTTCTTCTGCAGTTGTGCTAATCAATGAATTGACTCTGTTTTGAAGATTTTTGATGTGATTGAACATCAATCTTTGATTTTTCTCAGCAACTTCAGGATATTCTTTGGTAAGATGTTCAAAAAAACCATCTCTTACAATTATAATTGTACTTTCTTCAATAGCTTCTATATAAAATCTCGATTTTTCATTCAGTAATTGAATGGTTGTATCGGAAATAATCCAACCTTCTGGCGCAAACTGTATCACGTGCTCTTTACCCACTTTATCGATAGAATACATTCTCAGCAAACCTTTTTCAACAAAGAATGTAGAATCTGAAATCTCGCCTTCTCTTAGGATAATTTCATTTTTTTTAACTTCTTTCACTTCATAAAAAGAAGAACAAAATTCTATACTGCTAATGGGAACGCTTAAGATCTGCGAAAGATGATTGCTAAAGTTTTGATGAATCATAAATGTTTTTCACTTTTTGAAGTTAAATTCTAACTCCCTTAATTAAACTGTATCCAAATCGATACTTTGATGAGATGCGTTGCGTGTAGCTTTTCCATTTTCCAGAACAATAAGCTGTGGACTTTGATGAACAACGTCAAAACGGGATTCTATTTCGTTTGATAAGTTTCTGTGGGCTAACAAATCCAAAAAATAATAAGCATAATCTTTATCAGAATTCTGCATTTGCTTTTCAAAGTTTTTCAAAACCGTTTTGCTGATGAAACAACGCGTAGAATGTTTGAAAATCAAGACTTTTTGCTGATAAGATTTCTCAACAGCCGAGTCCAAATCTTTTTCAGATTCAATTTTCTTCCAAAGACTTTTTGTCTGGTCCTGCTCTTCTTTTTTACCAAATAATTGATTTAAAAATCCCATAAAATTGATTTGAGTAAAATTATGATTTTCCTATCGAAATAAAAAATATTTTTTAATTAATGATGATGAAACAAATGTCCGCCTAAAGCCAAGACAACTCCGCAAATGACTAGAATAATTTTTTGCCAGTCCATCTTGTGATTCTTATTACTTTCAAAAATAATTACGGACGAAATATGAAGGAAAATTCCGCCGACAATTGCAAGAAAATAAACTTTAAGATTTTCGTCAAAGTATTTACCGAGAAGCATTCCCAAAGGTGAAGCTAATGAAAATACCAAAACAATGAACCAGAATTTGGTTGTAAAATTTTTGCTATGTGCCAAGAAACTTCCCAAAACAAATGAAATCGGAATGTTATGAAATAAAATCCCCAGAAGATAAGGCGACAAAGTTTCTTTCTCGTGTGACAAAGGAATTCCTTCTATAAAAGCGTGAACAAATAGTCCAATAATCAACGCAACCGGAATGATAGAATGCTCATCCGAATGGTGATGAAGATGTCCGTGTTCAAAACCTTTGGTCAAACTTTCCAATAACATCTGAATCAAAACACCAAGAATCACGAAAATCCCAATATTATGGTCTTCGGAATGATAAACTTCTGGAAAAACTTCATTCAAGCAAATCGTTATCAGGAAACCGGCGCTTAGAATGAGAAGATTTTTGGCGAATTGTTGTTTGCTCCCAAAATATTTTCCGAGAAAAACGCCAATCAGAACACTAAAAATTAATAGAATAATTATCATTTAAAACCTAGTTCTTTTGTTTTAATTATTTCTTTTTGAATAAATTAATACATCTCTGAGAAGTCTTTTCATCAAAGTCGTTCAGTTGATAATCGCCCCAACGCTGGATTAATTCAAAACCAAATTCTTGTGCAAATTTCAGAATTTTCTCTGGAGAAGTCAGTTTTACACGTTCGAAAAAATGAAACTTTTTGCCTTGGTCTTCAAAATCTATTTCTTTGATAATAAAATTATTCTCAATATGTTTTTGAATATTAAAGGTAATATTTTCTCTTTCGATGGAAGTTTTTGGAACGATGCTATTTTTCACATAATCAGAATTCAGAAAATCTAAAACGAAATAACCTTCATCCTTCAAAACATCGGAAACAGACTGGAAAACACTTCTGTCCTCTTCCTCAGTTTCAAAATATCCAAAACTTGTAAACAGATTGAAAACCGCATCTACTGGCTCACTTTCTATTTTATTTCGCATATCGTGAACTTGAAACTTCAAAGTTTCTGTCTCAAATTGCTTATCAAAACGGATACTTTGCTCAGATAAATCTAATCCTAAAACATCATAACCCAATTTGTTTAGGTAAACAGAATGTCTGCCTTTTCCGCATGCTAAATCAATTATTTTTGAATTTTTCTCAAGTTTCACGTAATCGGTTAAAAGATTCAGAAAATCTTCTGCTTCTTTGTAATCGTGATTTTTATAAAGAATATGATAATATGGTGTATCAAACCATTCTTCGAACCATTGCATCCTACAAAATTATGAAAAAAGATGCGAGACGAATAGATTATAGACAATAGATTTTAAAGGATTTTCATTTGTCTTTTATCTATCATCTAATAATCTATTATCTTTGCGCTATGAATACAGATAATCTGCAAATACAAATCAAAACTTTCTTTGGATTAGAACAGGTTTTGGCTGAGGAAGTTAAGAAATTGGGTGGTAAAAATGTGGAAGTTAAAAACCGCGCAGTAACTTGTGAAGGCGACCTTGGTTTTCTTTATAAACTCAATTACTCTTGCAGAACAGCGGTTAAAATTTTGGTTCCGATAATGGAGTTTAAAGCTTTTAACGAAACGAAATATTACGATAAATTATACAAGTTTGAGTGGGATCAGTTTTTGGAACCAAACCAGACTTTTTCTATTGATGCCACTGTAAACTCTGAGAGATTCAGTCACTCGCAGTTTATGACTTTGAAAATGAAAGATGCGATTGTAGATTATTTTCAGGAAAAACATAAGGTAAGACCGAACATTAGTAAAGACAATCCGGATATCAAATTCCATCTTCATATCGACCGAGAATTAGTTTCGATTTCTCTTGATAGTTCTGGAGACCCACTTTTCAAACGTGGTTACAGAAAGGAACAAACTGTCGCGCCAATCAATGAAGTTTTAGCTAGCGGAATGTTACAATTGGCAGGTTGGGACGGAAAAGGGAATTTCCTAGACCCAATGTGCGGTTCTGGAACTTTGCTTATCGAAGCGGCGATGATTGCAATGGATTTGCCGGCGCAGACTTTCAGAAGAAATTTTGCTTTCCAAAATTGGAAAAACTATGATTCTGAATTATTCAAAACCATAAAAGAAGTACGACTGAACCGTGTGAAGGAATTCACAGGAAAGATTGTTGGTTACGACATCGATTATAGTGCCTTGGATGCAGCAAGAGCGAATATTGAATCTGCAGAAATGGAAGATGTCATCGAAGTAAGAAAACAAAATTTCTTTGATTCAGAAAAAGATATGTTCCCTTTATTAATAGTGTTCAATCCGCCTTATGATGAGAGAATTTCTATTAATGATGATGATTTCTACAAAAAAATTGGTGATACTTTCAAACAACATTATCCCAATACTTTGGCTTGGTTGATTTCTGCAGACTTGGACGCTCCGAAGAAAATTGGATTGAGACCTTCCAGAAAAATCAAATTATTCAATGGGAAACTGGAGACGAGATTTTTGCAGTATGAAATGTATGACGGGACAAAGAAACTTCATAAAATTAAAGAATGATCGGTAATCTCATCGAATTAATTTTTGAGTTTTTCAATCTTTTTTCAAATGGAAATGGAAAAAAGAATAATAACAAAGAAGCGAGAGAACATTTCAAAAATTTGAAATAAATTATTAAATTATAAAATTGAATCCAACAATCTCCATCATCATCGCCATCTTCAATAGAAAAGACGAATTATTCGAGCTTCTAAATTCTCTGTCACATCAAACTGACAAGGATTTTGAAGTAATAATTGTAGATGATGGCTCCAAGATGACGCTTCTCCCAACTGTTGAATTATTTGAAAATCAACTCGATATTAAATTCTTCCGAAAAGACAATTCCGGTCCTGGATTGAGCCGAAATTATGGTGCAAAACGAGCAAAAAATGAATGGCTGGTTTTTGTAGATTCTGACGTGATTGTAGAAACAGATTACATCGAGAATATCAAGAAAAACCTCACCGAAAAACCTTGCGATGCTTTCGGAGGCGCAGACAAAGCGCATAGAGGTTTCAATCTGATGCAGAAAGCCATTTCTTATTCTATGACTTCAGTTTTCACAACCGGTGGAATCCGAGGAAGTAAAAAAGCAGTGACTAAATTTCAGCCAAGAAGTTTCAATATGGGCGTGAATAAGGAGAAATTCTTGAGCATAGGTGGGTTTTCTGAAATGAGAATTGGTGAAGACCCAGATTTGTCGATGACATTTTGGGAAAATGGCTACACAACATTATTCTATGATAATATTGGCGTTTATCACAAACGTAGAACAGACTTTGGCAAATTCTCAAAACAAGTGTATCAATTCGGTTGTGCAAGACCAATCCTTAATCAAAGACATCCAAAATATGTGAAACCTACGTTTTGGTTTCCGAGCCTTTTTCTGTTGGGTTATGTGGTTGGAGTTATTCATTATTTCGTATGGGGAAATGGTTTGATTCTCGCATTGTATGGACTTTATACATTTCTAGTTTTCTTGCACGCTTTGATCGTTACAAAAAATATCAGCATTGCCGCGATGGCGATAATTTCTACCTACATCCAAATGTTTTCATACGGTTACGGTTTTCTTAAATCTTGGTTTATGCTCAATATTCTGAAACAAACGCCAAGAGAAGCTTTTCCGAAGCATTTTCATTGATTTCTTTAACATTTACTTATTATTAATAATCATTTGCTTGGAATATTTTTTGTAAATTATGATATTATAAAATTCATAAAACTATGTCAAAAAATATTGCCGAACAATTTGTAGAGATTCTTGTAAAAGCAGGAATTAAACGTATATATGCTGTCACTGGAGACAGCCTTAATTTTTTAAATGATGCTATAAAACGTGATGGTTCTATCCAATGGATCCACGTAAGACATGAGGAAGTCGGTGCTTTTGCGGCGGCTGCCGAAGCTGAGCTAGAAGGTTTGGCTGTCTGCGCAGGAAGTTCTGGTCCTGGTCACGTTCATCTCATTAATGGTCTTTACGAAGCTAATAGAGGGAATGTTCCAGTTCTTGCCATAGCATCAACTTGCGAGAGTTCTGAGTTTGGTACCTCTTATTTTCAGGAAACTAATACCATCAAATTGTTTGATGACTGCTCTGTTTACAATCAGGTAGCCAATACACCAGAACAAGCTCCAAGAATGTTACAAGCTGCTTTACAACATGCGATATCACAAAAAGGCGTTTCGGTTTTAGGTGTTCCGGGTGATCTTTTTGAGGTCAAATCTGAAAAAAATATTAGTTCTGATCTCGTATTCAAAACAAATCCTAGAATCATTCCTTCAGAAGAAGAAATAAACTGGATCGCAAATCAGCTTAATTCAGGAAAAAAAGTAGCGATCTATTGTGGAATAGGAGCTTCCGAAGCTCACACAGAAGTTGTTGCTTTAGCAGAAAAACTGAAAGCACCAATAGGATATTCTTTCCGTGGAAAAATGGGTATCCAATATAATAATCCTTATGAAGTGGGAATGACTGGACTTTTGGGTTTACCTTCCGCCTTCAAAGCGATGCACGAAGCAGATATTGTTTTACTTTTAGGTACCGATTTTCCTTATGTCAAATTTATGCCTGTTGATAAAGTGATTATTCAAATTGATGATAAGCCAGAACGTTTAGGAAGACGAGCCCAATTGAAAAGAGGATTTGCTGGAAAAATAAAGGATTCTTTAATAAATCTTCTACCTTTAATTAAAATCAATGATAACCAAGATTTTCTTGACAAGCAACTAGAATTCTATCAAAAAGTAAAAAATAATCTTAGATCTTATGTTGAGGATAAAGGCAAAGAAAACCATATCTCGCCCGAATTCGTAGCAGAAACAATCAACCTAAAGGCTAATAAAGATACCATTTTCACAGTCGATACAGGAATGTGTTGTGTTTGGGGCGCAAGATATCTAGAAGCTACTGGAGAGAGAAAACTCTTAGGATCTTTCAATCACGGAACTATGGCCAATGCCATGCCAATGGCTATTGGTGCTCAGCTGTCCAATCCGGATAAGCAAGTGATTGCACTTTGTGGTGATGGCGGACTTTCTATGTTGTTGGGAGATATCGCGACCATCAAACAATATAATCTTCCCATCAAGATTATTGTATTCAACAACAGATCTTTGGGAATGGTAAAATTAGAAATGGAAGTTAACGGTATTCCTGATAACGAAACTGATATGGTTAATCCAGATTTTGGGTTATTAGCTCAAGCTTTCGGCATCAATGGCATCAATGTTACAGATCCGGAAAAAGTAGAAATAGCAATTCAAGATGCATTAGCAATTGCTGGTCCAGTTTTGGTCAATATTTTTACCGATCCAAACGCTCTGGCAATGCCACCAAAAGTTGGCTGGGAACAGATAAAAGGTATGGGCGTTGCGATGACAAGAATGATGCTGGATGGTAATTTCAAAGAAGTTGCGGATACTATTACAAGCAATTATAAGCATATCAAAGAAGTTTTATAATCTCAAAAATCCCAATATTAAATTGGGATTTTAAATTGAATAATCAAAAAAAGCTTCACACAATGTGAAGCTTTTAAGAAAATAATATATAACCTTAGTTTAGAGAAACTATTTCAAAGTAATCAGTTTGTTAAACACATCGCCGTCTTTTGTTACGCTGATAACATAGGCTGGAGAATTATTGGCATTGAAATCAAATTTAAGGTTGATCTCACCATTTTTTGTATTAACAGTTTGGTTGTAATATTCATTATTGGCTAAATCTGAAATGGAAACATTAACGCCGTTTTCAACATTGTTCATATATAGTTTTACTATGTTGTTTTCAATCGTATATTCAGGTTTATTTAATGCCAGTATAGGTGTTTTATCTGCTTTCACATTCCCATCTTTATCAATGGTTACTCTATATTTTTCTATTTTTAATTCCGATTCAGCTACCAGAAAATATTCGCCTGTGGAAAGGGTAGAAAGATCATAGGTTTTCTCAACAATAGCTCTGTTGCCAAGATTTTCTGAATAGATTTCATCTTTTCTATTGTTATAAAAATAAAGCGACACGTTCTCCGCATTCATTACTTCAAACTTTAAAACTTTGGAATTAACTTCCCCTAACGATATTGAAAAGACTCTATCTTTTGCTGAGATGTTTATTGTGAAAAATAATGCACCCACAATTAGACATAACTTTAATATATTTTTCATAATTATTGATTTACTTGATTAATGATGAAGCAAATTTATAGCGGATTAAACTCTTTTAATAGCATTGAATTTTCAGAAGTATATACTATTTTAACATTAACTAAATATTAAATTAGTAATTAAGGCAATATAAAACATATATTTGTATTGTCTTATTTTTGTGCAATGAAACATTATAATCCAGTTTTAGAATCTGTTAGTCCTGATGTGGGAAGCAGTTTTACTTGTCTCAAATATCATCGTGATGAAAATATAAAGTCCAATTTCTGGCATTATCATCCGGAGATTGAACTTATATTTGTTCACAAAGGTTCTGGTAAAAGGCAAATAGGCAGTAATATTTCTTATTTTACAGATGGCGATCTGATTCTTATCGGAAGTAATCTTCCGCATTGTGGAATGACGAATGAGAACACCAAAAACGAATACGAAGTGGTGATTCAGTTTTCAAAAGAATTTCTCGGTCAGGATTTTTGGAAGGCTGTAGAAATGAACCGGATTTCTGCATTGCTGGAAAAAGCAAAAAGTGGAATTGTTTTCGGGGGAGATTTTAAAAAAGCTTTGAAACCAAAAATTGATGCATTGACGGATTCACATTCTCTGAACAAATTGCTTCTTCTGATTGAAGTTCTGGATCAGATGTCACTAACCCAAGATTACAAAATCCTAAACGCTTCAAAATACTATCTGCAAACCCAAAAAGAAGATAATGACCGAATCAATGTGATTTTCAATTATGTGAAAGACCATTTCAAGGAGCAAATTACTTTGGAAACTGTCGCCGAATTATCCAATATGACTGTTCCTTCATTCTGCCGATATTTCAAGAAAATCACAAACAAAACATTTACTCAATTTGTGAATGAATATCGAATCACGCATTCTCTAAAACTCTTGGCAGAACAACCAATGAGTATCACAGAAGTTTGTTTTGACAGTGGATTTAATAATTTCAGTTACTTCAACAAAACTTTTAAAGAACATACGCAGAAAAGTCCTTCGCAATATCGGAAGGAGTTTAGTAATATTTTGGCTTGACAGATTAAGAAATCACATCAAAGTATTGTCGCATCTCCTCCATCGTTCCCAAACTAATCCGCGTCCACTTTCCTTTTTCTTCATACGTTTTTCCGCCGAGAATTTTAGCTTCTTTCAACTTTTTGAAGTAATCGCCTTTGTAATTTTCCAATGAGAAATAAACAAAATTAGCAGACGATGGAATGGTTTTGATGCCTCTTATATTGAATTCTGAAATCGTAAAATCTTTTACTTTCTTATTATTGTCCAAAACCTTGGTAATAAATTCCTGGTCATCCATAGCTGCAATTGCGCCAGCCATAGTCACAACACTGATTTCCGCACCACTCCAACTCTGGAGTTTCTTCAGGTTTTCAATCATTTTCGGATGTCCAATCGCATAACCTAATCTTGCGCCGGCAAATCCATAAAGTTTGGAAAATGTTCTCGTGACAATCAGGTTTTTATAGATATCAACCAAATCACTTAGAGATTTTTGAGTCGTAAATTCGATGTATGCTTCATCCACCAAAATGATGATATTGTCTGGAATTGATTTGATGAAATTCTCAATTTCCGCTCTTGAGAGCAAATCTCCGGTTGGATTATTCGGGTTGCAAATGTAGATGAGTTTCGTGTCTTTTTGGATCGAACTTTTCATCTTTTCCAAATCGATTTTCTTTTTATCGTTCAGCTCAATCACCGATTTTGACATTCCAAGAAACTCAGCGATAGGTGCGAATATCGTGAATGATGGGTCTGGAATAATGATGTGACCTTTGTAGAGAGACACATATTTGGTAATCAATTCCAAAAGAAAAGACGAACCCGCAGAAACCAAAATATTCTCTTTTTTGACATTATTATTTCCAGCAATTTTCTCACACAAAACATCAGCCAATTTGAAATCATACCTAGATGATAGACTCAGACTTTTCTGCATTGCTTCCAAAGCTTTGGGCGAAGTTCCAAACGGATTTTCGTTAAAGCAAAGCCGAATTGTTTCGTTGCTGTTTTTTAATTCATTGAAATTCGGAGTTTCGTTTGCCAAAAATTCTAATGGCGAAAGTGTCAAAGCAGCACTTCCTAAAAAAGCGGTTTTCAGCCAATCTCTTCTGTTGATATTCATGCCGGAAAATAATTTCTCCGAATTTAAACATTTTAAAATATTATAAAACAATATTGAACGTTTAATTTAATTCACGATAACAGCTTTATAATCATTCAGTTTTCCTAATCTATTCAGAGATCTTATTACAAATGTTGATAATTTTTTTCCATTAGATTCTGAAGGAACCTTTTTGGACAACAGCTCTGGAGCAAGAATTTCTGTCTGCCAAGTATTGCCATATTTCAGATATAGCACGTACGATAATGCTTCAGATTGTTTATTCCAATTCAGTAAAAAGTGACCTTGCTGTTTTGTCCACGTCACATCCAACTCCGGCAGATTTTTTGAAGACAGCCATTTGGTTTCAGGAATCAGGGCTTTATCTTTATACACGTTTAGCTTCAGTTCATCCTGCATTACTTTACTTTTAGTGATTCCCGCTATGCTCCAATGCACTTGGCCTGTATTATTTTTTACAATTTGTCTTGTAACATCTATTTCTCTTGCAATTTCTGAAACAGGATTCGAAGATTTTACAGCAACAGTATTAAGACCTGGCCAAAGATGGCGACCTTTTATATTTTCATCGTTCCACCATTGCAACAAGAGTGGAAAGCTTTGACCTGCTGGGTCAATCGGCCAATAAAGTTGTGGCGTAAAATAATCGATCCAGCCTTGGTTCAGCCAAAGTTTGGCATCAGCATACAATTCATCGTACTGAGAAGACCCTTTGATTCCAGAAGGAAAACCGGGTTTCCATATTCCAAACGGACTGATTCCAAATTTTACATCATTTTTCTGAGCTTTGATTTCGTCATAGATTCGCTTCACGAATTTGTTGACATTTGCTCTTCTCCAATCTGCTCTGGAAAGTGTTCCGCCAGAGTTTTGGTAAGCTGACCAAGTTTTGTAATCCGGAAAATCTTTTCCACCGTTATATTCGGCGTAAGGATAAAAATAATCATCGAGGTGAATTCCATCCACATCGTATCTTGAAATGATGTCTTTGATGACTTTTGAAGCTTGATCTTGAGTTCTGTCATCAGCAGGATCAAACCAATACATTCCGTTTTTCAGTCTCACCACATTTTCTGGTGATTTTCTAACCATAGATTCTGATGAAATGATACCTCCATTGGAATGATGCGCACGGAACGGATTGAGCCAAGCGTGAAATTCCAGACCGCGTTTGTGAGATTCTTCAATCCAAAATTGCAAAGGGTCATATTCTGGATAAGGAGCTTGACCAATTTGTCCCGTTAAAAAATAAGACCAAGGTTCGTGCTGACTTTTATACAAAGCATCTGCGGAAGGACGAACTTGCAAAATCACTGCATTGAAATTAAGGTCAACAAGAAGATTCAACAATTGTATGGCTTCTTGTTTTTGCTGGTCAACAGAAAGGTTATTTCTCGAAGGCCAATTGATATTAGCAACAGAAGCAATCCAAACCGCTCTGAATTCCCTTTTGATTTCAGGCAAATCGATATTATCTAATTTGACAGCCGGTTTTGGTGGAAGTTTGACTTCTGTCTTTACAACAGGTTTTTTAATACCCGATTTTGAAGGTGATTTCTTAGTTTTTGTTGCACAAGAAACCACAAAAACTGCCAGCAATAATATTTGGAAAAATGATAATCTGAAACGCATAGTTTGCAAAACTAAACGATAAAATTAGAAATACAAAAAGCATCCGAATAATTGGATGCTTTTTATAATTTATTAACTTTTTTATTCGAAAATAATGGTCTTGTTTCCGTCGATAAAAACTTTGTCTTCGAATACTAATTTGAGTGCATTTGCCAAAACAATTCGCTCAACATCTTTTCCCATTTTAGCCAAATCCTTTGCGGTTTTAGAATGACTGACTTTGATAGTATCCTGATAAATAATCGGTCCTTCATCCAAATCATTCGTT
>DLND01000194.1:4494-6045 GCA_002476905.1 Flavobacteriales bacterium UBA7519 | reverse complement strand
CAAATGTGTTCAGCCCCTCATCCATCCAGCTCCATTGCCTCTCATCAGAATTGATAATCATTGGGAAGAAATTGTGTCCTACTTCGTGAATAATCACACCGAGCATTCCGTTTTTAATTGCTTCAGAATATGTTCCGTCTTTCTCCGTTCTACCGTAGTTAAAACAGATCATCGGATACTCCATTCCATTCGCAGCTTCTACAGATTGAGCTACCGGATACGGATAAGGAATGGTAAATTCTGAATAAGTTTTGATGGTATGCGCCACGGCTTTTGTAGAAAATTTTCTGTAAAGTCCGTAAGCTTCTTTGCCATAGAAACTCATTGCCATTACCTTATTGTTATTTTCTGGAATAGTAACACGCATCCCGTCCCACACGAATTTTCTGGAAGATGTCCAGGCAAAATCCCTAACATCGTTTGCCTCGAAAATCCAGGTTTTTCTTTCTTTTGACCGCTTTTTTTCTGCATTTTTTGCTTCGTCTAGAGTAACAATTTCTACAGGTTCATTAGAAGATTCTGCTTTTCTATATCTCGAAAGCTGATCTGATGTAAGCACCTGACTGTAGTTTTTACACTCACCTGTGCCGCCAACTATGTGATCCGCTGGAACATTGATCTTGACTTTGTAATTTCCGAATACCAAAGCAAACTCGCCTCTTCCTGTAAACTGATGATTTTGCCAGCCTTGGAAATCACTGTACACACACATCCTTGGAAACCACTGTGTTATAGTATATAGATCATTACCATCTTCCGGAAAATTCTCATAACCGCCTCTTCCTCCTTTTTCTAGACGATTTGGGATATTGTAATTCCAATTAATCTTAAATACGAACTTATCTCCTTTTTTTAAAGCCTTAGGAAGATCGATGCGCATCATCGTTTTATTTACCACATAACTCAAAGCATTGCCTGATGCATCCGTTACTTTTTCCAGATTTACGCCATATCCGTTGTCCTTCTCAGGCACTTCAGACGGTCTCAGCTTTTCAACAACAGAAAATTTCCCTAGTGTGGACGAAAAAGGATAATCTGCATTTTTAACAGAAGATTGCTGGTTTTCATCCAGCTGCAGCCAGATGTAGTCTAAATCATCCGGAGAATTATTGTAGTACGTGATAGTTTCAGAACCTCTCAGATTTCTTTTATCTTCATCCAGATAAGCTTCTATCTCATAATCTGCGCGCTGCTGCCAGTAAGATTGTCCTGGTGATCCGGAAGCAGTCCTGTAAACATTGGGAGTAGGAAGTATGGTTCCAAGTTGTTCAAATTTATTTCCGTGGTTACTTCCCGGATTATTCTGGATGTTCTGTGCAGAAAGTATTGCCGAGCAGAATAAAAATCCAAAAACCTTTGTGTTCATTCTATCAGAAAATTTATTATTGTTTATTTACTAGTAACCAAATGTAAGAAATTGTTACGAAAAATTAGGCGAAATACGCATCAGAATGGCCATCTTTCTAAAGTCATCTTGATAGAAAGTGCAAAAACAGCCGAAGAAATGAAAAGAATCCAATCCTTTCTATTTACTTTAAACAGTTTCAGCAA
>DLND01000194.1:0-4453 GCA_002476905.1 Flavobacteriales bacterium UBA7519 | reverse complement strand
ATCACAATAACCAGAACAATCTGACCGAGTTCCAAACCAATGTTAAACCCAAGCAGAGGAACAAACAGGCTTTGCTCTTTTGCAATCATCATTCTGGCAGTATTGGCAAAACCCATTCCGTGTATGAGACCAAAAATCAGTGCCAAGTAATAATTTACCTTCATCAGATTGTTCTGTTTGCCTTTCATCAGAATATTATCCAAAGCAGTAATAACGATGGTAAGCGGAATGAGAAACTCGACCCACTTACTGGGAACCCTTAGAACATCAATTGAACTAAGTGCCAATGTGATAGAATGGCCTATTGTGAACGCTGTTACCAGAATCAGGATTTTTTTGAAATCGTTGTAAGCATAAACGGCAATCAGCGCCAAAATAAACAACTGATGATCTAGGGCATCCAATGAAATAATATGTTCCCAGCCCAGCTTCAGATAAAAAATAAAATCCTGCATTTTGTTATTATTTAAAAAGGTTTACGAAAATAATGATTAATTTCGAGTTCAAAATATTTTTAGATGAAGAGATTTGCGTCGGTCTTAGTTCTTTTTTCGTTGATTTTATCCTTACTGTCTTTCAAATTTCATCCGTATCACGTTGGATCTATGGAATTTAATTATAACAAGAAATCTTCAACTTTCGAGATCACAGGCAGATTTTTTATGGATGATTTAGAAAATGCTGTCAATAAAAAATATGGGAAAAATCTGCACTTTATGGACAACAAGTCCGAAAAAGAAATGCAGCTGATTCTTAAAAATTATGCCTCAGAATATCTTAAACTGAAAGTCAATAATCAATTAACAAACGTAAATTTTATTGGTTTTGAGGAAGATAAAGAAAGTGTCGATATTTTTCTGGAGTCCGAACCAGTCGCTAATCCAAAGAAAATAGAAACAGCGGTAAGCTTTCTTTATAATATTTTTGATGATCAGATGAACATCATCCACATCACTATAAAAGGAAACCGGAAGAGTGAAAAGCTGAGTTTCCCTAATCGTTACCTCTATCAGCAGTTTTAGAAATCTAATTTTATATTTTTGTAGAATTAGTTATGAAAAAAATTATTCTGATAGAAGACGAATCCAGCGTTGTTTCCTTTATTAAAAAAGGATTGCAGGAATTGGATTATGAGATTACCGTAGCTTTGGACGGCGCAACAGGGATTAAATTGGTCGATGACAATGATTTCGATTTAATTATTCTTGATATAATGTTGCCGGACATCAATGGTCTAGAAGTTTGTAAAGAAATCAGGAAGCAAAATAAAACCGTACCTATTCTATTTTTAACAGCTTTAGATTCTTCTGAGAATATAGTCCTCGGACTAGAAAGTGGTGGCGACGATTATCTTGTGAAGCCTTTCAAATTCATAGAATTGGTGGCAAGAATCAAATCTCTTCTTAGAAGAAGCGGACATCATAACGGATCTGAATCCAACGAAATTGATGATGAAAATACTTATCAATTCTCTGATTTAACAGTTAATGATTATACCAAAAAAGTAACCCGCTCGGGAACAGAAATTTCACTTACCTCAACAGAATACAAGCTTCTACTCTATTTTCTGAATAATCCTGAAAAAGTGATTTCCAGAGCCGAAATATTGGAAGCCGTTTGGGGCGTGAACTACGAATTAGGAACCAATGTTGTGGACGTTTACGTTAATTATCTAAGAAAAAAACTCGACACTCAGGATGATGATAAACTGATTCACACTGTAATAGGAATGGGCTACGTTCTAAAAAAATCATAAACATTGCTGAAAGCAAATCCTACCAATCAAACAAAAACAATGCTTCTTTTGATGCTGGTTTTTACAGTTGTCATTCTACTGTTCAGTGGATTGGTATATTTTTCTATTGTTAATTTTTCACATCAGCGTTTTTATGAATTATTGAAAATCCGAGCAACGACAATTGTCCAAATCGAGAAAAGTAAAGAACATCTTGATATTCCAGAAAATCATATTCTGAATAGCTTGAATGACGAAGAACTTCCGATGGAGAAAGATTATGTTTTCGAAGTTCCGAAGGATTCTAATTACAGTCATATTTCTAATCAAATTCATATTCCAGATAGTTTTTTCAAAAGCATTGTAAAAAAAGGAGAATCCAATTATAATGACAAAGAATTCTATTATATAGGACAATCTTTTACTTACAATAATAAAACATACATTGCAATAGCTTCGGCACAAAATCATTATGTAGTTCATTATTTGGGCTATCTGAAGAGAACTTTGATGACTTGTATGATCTTGGCTTTGTTCTTTTCCATGATTTTTTCTTTTTATTTATCCAAGACGCTGTTCCGCCCAATTCTTAAAATCACAGGAAAAGTAAAAGAAATCAGTTCAGAAAATTTGCATCTTAGGTTGGAATCTCAGCCGGGAAATAAAGAATTGAATGAACTGGTCGATACTTTCAACGATATGTTGAACAGGATTGAAACATCTTTTGAAACCCAAAATCACTTGATCGGAAATGTTTCGCACGAACTGAGAACACCTTTGACTTCAATTATGGGCGAAGCGGACGTTGCGTTATCTATCCCAAGATCAAAAGAACAATACCAGGAAACGCTTCAGATAATTCTGAATGAAGCTGAAAAATTAGGTAAAAAAATCAAGGCTTTGCTAATGATTGCCCAAACTGGATTTGATGGAAAAATCCAGAAAATGGATAAAGTAAGAATGGATCAGTTACTTTGGGATGTTATTGAAACTGCTACAAGAATCAATGCTAAGAATAATGTTTTTATGGATATCAGTATGTTACCGGACAATCCCAAAAAACTGAAAGTTCAAGGTAACGAACAGCTCCTGCATCTTGCAATGGCAAACATCATCAACAATGGTTGCAAATATTCTAACTTCCAACAGGTTAAAGTTTCTCTTGGTGCGACCGATGATCACGTTTATATTATTATTAAAGACAGTGGAATCGGGATTCCTGATTCTGAAATGGATAAAATCTACGATCCGTTTTTCCGGGCTTCTAATACGAAAAACTATGAAGGTTATGGAATTGGTTTACCTTTGGCAAGAAACATTATCAGAATGCATAATGGCGAATTGATCGTGAATTCTAAAGAAAATGTTGGAACAACGGTCCAGATTCGTTTTCCTATTTATGTTCCGACGGAATAAAACGTTGAATCGCTCGCAGCCCGACCTGAGTGGAGCTCATTTTTTAGCTTGGATTTAGCTTGGGGAAAAATAGCGGGAACGGAGGGCGGAAAAGCTGCCCAAAATATTTTCATCTACACATTTGATCTTAGATTTCGTTCTAAAATTAATTTCCTTAAATAAAATTCTAATCTCATTTTAATCTCTTTAATTACATTTTAATTTCGTTCCAAAAGCATTCTAATTTGGTCATAATAGTTTTGTATCATCAAAAAGTAACAAAACCAATTAAATCAAAATATTATGATCAAAACCATTTTAATTGCTACAGATTTTTCTTTAGAATCTCTGGATATTCTAAAAAAAGTTTTAAAAAACAAAAATGATCAAAATGATGAAAATCAATACAACATCCTTTTCGTAACTGGTTACGATATGGGAGATTCTATCAGAGATCTTTTGTTCACTTCTAAGAGTACCATCTTCAGAAAAATAAGACCGCAGGAGTTCTGCGATGCCTATAGCATTATCAATAACAAGTATCCGAATCTGATCAACAAAATCACTTGTGACATTTTCACTGGAAGTTTCCAAAGAACTTTTAACAATTATGTGGAAGCTACAAAGATTGCAGAAGCTTACTACTCCTCTTCAAAAAGTAATAATATAGGCAAAGGTCAATTTGATATCACGCCTTATGTCAAAAAATGTAAGCATTTGGAAGCTGTGGAAATTATGACTCAAGCTCCGGAATTTGTTCATGATAAAGGCAGACTTGCCGAAGTTTTCTCTTAGAATCTGATTCTTGGGAAATTTTATTATTCAATCATTAAATTAAATCACAATGTTAAGAAATTATAGTAACAGCAGAACGTTGGGAGACAACATTAGACTGGGGACGCTGACTGCATTCACTGCAGGGACTATAAATATAGCATCTCTATTGATATTCTTATCTTTTACATCCAACGTAACAGGACATTATGCGATTTTCGCAGCAGAAATAAGCCAAGGAAACTGGACACAGGTTGCTGTGGTTGCAGGATGGATTTTCTTATTTTTCTTTGGAGGATTTGTAGCGAATCTAAGTGTTATCAACTTCAACAAAAAAAGTAAATATTTTGCCCACGCTTTTCCAATTATATTAGAAATACTCTGTCTTTTGGCAGTGGGAATCTATGGACAATTTTACTACGAAAAAACATTAGCGGAAACCGAAACTTTGGTAGCATTAATGTTATTCGCAACAGGTTTACAAAACGGTTTAACAGCCAGTATCTCAAACTTCTCTGTAAAAACAACGCACCTTACGGGAACCACGAC
>DLND01000145.1:7276-21741 GCA_002476905.1 Flavobacteriales bacterium UBA7519 | reverse complement strand
ATGCCTTCCTTGAGTTTGGTGCAGGTATCGGCCACGATCGTGCTGTCCACCCTGATGAGATTGTACTTTTCAATTTCGGTCTTTGTATATAGCTCCGAAAACCTTGAGTACATTTGCTCGTAAATCTCTTTAAAATAATTGGGATCAATCTTCGAGAGCCTCTCAGAAATAGAACTTCTCCGCACCTTCTCATCCTCGCCCAATCCAAACAATGCTTTAAAGCCACTACTGTTAAAGGTATCTTCTAAAGTTCTTTGGCTCAATTTTTCATTGTCGAAAATACAGAACAACAACAGGTAAAACATTTTCTTTCCGTGCAGCACCTTGCTGTAGTGATCCACTTTCGTTGTGACTGAAAGATGGCTCAAAAGAGCTTCTGGAATAAAGTCTAATACCTTTTTAAGCGAAATTTTGTGATCTTTAAAAACTGACATAACTACTTAATTATCAGACATAAATATACAAAATAATACTCAAATATACAAGATAAATAATTGATAATCAGGTTATTAAGCTAATAATTTTTTTCGCTATAAGCAACAAAAAAGTCGGAAGAAAAATCTTCCGACCATGACTAGCAAATCTGCCGGTTTTTTTGTCTTTTATTTATCCAGTAATTTTTTGAAAATATTGATTTGAGCATCTTTACTTCTCACAAGTTCATTTATTAATATTTTGATTTCATTACGTACTTCTACTGCATCTTCTTTATTAAAATTGTTTTGTTCTCCAAAAAAGCCAGATAACGGCTGCCCTAGAATCTCAGCAATCTGTATCAGTCGCTCTACGGAAAGTTTACTTGTTTGATTTTCTAAGTTGGTGTAAGCTGCTTGGCTAATATCTAATTTGAAAGCCATATACTCTTGAGAATATCCTTTGTCTTTTCTATAAGTCTTGATTTTATTCAAGACTGCTTCAACTGTGGTCATTAGTTTTCATTTGTGTATTGCAAATATAAAAAAAACTAATTGAAAAAACGATTATTCTGATTATGTTTTTGTAAAACTGATTGTGTGCATTAAAATTTAATGTGAAATTTGCGTTGTTGATAAAATAAATTAAAATGGAATTAGAAAACAAAGAATCATTATTAAATATTCAAGATTTTGAGTTAGTAAAAGATTTTCATATGCAGGAGCTTGAATCACGGTTTGAAATGGAACAAGAATTAAGAAATAGTTGGTTTACAAAAGATGTACAAGATGACGGAGGTCCTGTCTTGACTCTTTGAAAAACTAATTCAATTAATATTAATGTTTAACTTTAAAAATCTTAAAAAAAATGGATTTAAAAAACACAGGCGAGCAATTATCAGCTCAAGAGGTAGAACTACTTAATGATTTCCAAATGGAAGAATTAGAGGAGAGATTTGAAATGGATGAAACAGCGGGGGGAATCAAATGGTTTGACGGAAGTAATCAAACACCAGGGACAGTACAAACTGGAGTAAGCCAATCATTCTAAAAATTTTACAACTGTCTGATTTTGGACAGTTGTTTTTTATTTTTACTTATTAATAATTAGATGAAATTTAAATATTTTCTTTTTTTTACTTTATGTTTTTCAATAGTATTATTTTCTTCCCAAAAGAAAATAAGCATTATTGATTTTGAAACAAAACAAATTATTCCACAAGTAAGAGTAATATACAACAACGAGATTTCATATACTAATGATGATGGTTTTGTTATGATACCTAATGAAGTGAAAAATATTGAGTTATTTGCTCCACAATATGAACAAGGTGTATTTCCAGTAAATAGTTCTATAGAACTAAAACCAATTTACAAAGAAATACAAGAAGTTGTTATAAAAACTGTAGATGCAAAAAAGATTATTAATTCAGTTTTGAAGGACTATGATAAAAATTATGAAATAAAAACGTCAATTTATAACGGAACATTTAAGACTAAATCAGAAATAGATAATAAGCTGAATAGAATTTTAGTATTGGATATGGATTTATGGACATTGAACAATAAATATGATTATCGAAAAGATATAGATCAATTTATGCAAGTAAATCTTCGAAATAAAAAATTTGACAAAAATAAAAAGGATGATAAAAACTATATTTTCAATAAGAAAAGAAATATCAGTCCACAAGAAGATAAAATAAAATCATTTTTACAAAGGTTTTTCTTGTACAATCAGCTTTATATTATGGATTATTATACAAAAGGTTTAAAAATCAATGGAACTATTATAAATGAAACAAGAGATGTACAAACCATAAAATTCAAATCTGACAATATGCCAGATAATATCTTGTATTATGAGGGAATAATGCAATACAATAAAAAAGAAAATACAATAAGCTACATAGAAGTGAATCATGTACAGAAAAAGACGGAAGACAAATACTTAAATATTTTTGACAAAGAAATTACTGTTAACACTAATCTTTATACTGTTACTTATGATATGTTCAAAAAAGGAGAAAAATATGTTCCTGCAAAAATAATGATGAAATATGAGGCCGGTATTTCTCTTGAAAACAAGATATATTCTGCCATTTCAATTGAAGAATTTATTTTCAACAAACACAATTTTGCTAACAAAAAAGGGCTATCAAAAAAAATAGATTTAAGCAAGAGTTTTCTTGATAACATTACAGACAATTCTCTAAAAGACACCAAAATCCTTCTTTCCACTGAAGAACAAAAATTTGTAGATGAGCCGTAAATTTAAATCTCCCGACTTTTACGAAACATATCCTGCACTATTTCATAACTACTATCCCGAAATAAAAACCGAAACCGTTAAGCAACTTTCTGACGCTGGTTTTGCATTTTATCGCTCAGTTCTTAATCTTGATGCCATAATAGACAACGGAGAAATACAGAGGGTTTTCACTGTTTTGGAATTACAGGAATATGCAATAAAAAAATTATCAAATGTTTATCCGGAACAGCATAACTTCTGGAATGTTTGGAATTGCCGGAAAAAGGAATATCAGGAAGCTGTATTTTTGGAAAAAGAACTTTTTGCGAACTTTTCTGAACAAAGATATATTGAAGTTGCTGATAAAAAATCAGCTTTTGGCAAGATTGCTATCGATTCTCTTTCTGAGCTTACAGAAAACGCAGATAAAGAATTGTACGAAAATCTTATAGAATCTCATAAGTACTTTTCTTTGGGCTTTCAGATTTATGATGATATAGAAGACTTTAATGAAGACTTTAAAGAGAAACAATTCAATATAGCTGTTTACGAGCTTTCTAAAAAGATAGATTTTGAAAAGCATACTGATGTGGAGATGCTTAGAAAATTATTTTATGTGACAGGCTTAGCTTTTATCCTTTTACAAAAATCCATTGATAGTTTTGAGAAAGCTAAATCTTTTTTAAAAGATCAAGAAAGTGGTTGGTACAAAACGATTGAAGAAATGCAAAAAGCTGTTTCCACTTATTATGAAACAACTTTTTCATACATTCAGATTCTAAAAAAGAAAAATGGACTTAAAAAAGCAGTTCAAACCCGAACTTTCTTCGATTATTCTTCAATTGATAATGTTGTAATAACAAAAGGATTGGATTTTATTGCAAAAGAATTTTCAGAAAACTATGTAGAATTGCAGCATTTTATGTGGCTAAGCAAAAAAGAAGGCTTTAATAATAAAACGCAATTGCATTATTCAGATACTTTTCAGAGAGCGATGTTGAATGACTGCCTTTTGCATATCTCGGAAAAATTTGGTTTAAAAACGGATATTTTTTTCAAAGAAGAGAACAACTATTTCCTGTCAAGAGTTAATAACGATACAATTGGAACATGGTCTTATTTTCCAACTGTACAAGAAGTTGCTGCGGACATTGATGATTTAGGGCAAATAATGCAACAATTTATTCAAACTCAAGAAAACCAACTCATAGATAAATATTGCTTAAAGGCAATTGATATTGTAACTCAAGACAGAACCATTAAAAATGGAGGAATAGAAACCTGGATCATTCCGAAAGATAATCTTACAGAAATTCAGAAAAGACAAGACCATTTTAATTCTACAAAATGGGGAAAGGGTCCTGATGTGGAAGTAGTTGCTAATTTTTTATATGCTCTTTTTTTATATAATGCCGAAAAATATTCTGGCATCATAAAAAAGGGGATAGATTATATTATTTCTCAACAAAAACATGATGGTTTTTGGGACAGCAGATGGTATTACGGAAACTATTATGGAACTTATGTTGTACTAAGATTGCTGGAAAGTTTTCCAAATGAGTTTGAAAAAGAAAAACAAAAATCCTTAGATTTCATCAAAAATACTCAAAATGAAGACGGAAGTTTCGGATCTGACGAACACAAAAATCTATCCACAGCATTTGCTCGTCTGTCCCTTAATTATTTTCCTGATGAATATTCGAGTTTCTATTTTGAAAATTCGGAAAAATTTCTTCTTGAAAATCAATTAGGCGATGGAAGCTGGAAAGCAGAAAACTTTATAAAACCAAAAACAAATGAACCATACAAAAGTAAAACTCTAACTACTGCTTTCGTACTTAAATCTTTGCTATGAATATAGATGATATTTTAGTTATTGGACCACATACGGAAGTGTCTTCCTTTAATGAAAACTCATATCTGATAATTAATAATATTACTGGAAAGTATATTAAAATCAATCAAAATTTTTATCAGATCATTCAACTTTTTGACGGAAAAAGAGATCTTAGAGAAATTTATTTTGAGTATAATAAAACCTATCAGAATATTACACAGGAAAAGGTTCTAATAGTTTCAGAAAAATTAGATAAAATAGGAATTTTTGAAACAAGTCCTAACATCAAGCAAAAAAAGAAATTACCTGGTTATCTTTCTTTTGGATTTATTTTTTTCAAAGCACAGTGGGTGAGTAAAATAGTTCCTTATCTAAAGTTTTTATTTAACAAAAAGATAGCTATAACATTTTTATCATTATCATTTTTGACTCTTTGTTTTCTATTATATAAAAATTACAATAATACTGAAGAAATAGATCTATTAAAAATTGCGTTTTTTTTTATACCAATTTCTTTATTATGCACTTTGTTTCACGAATTAGGACACGCAACAGCAACTCATTATTATAAAGCGAAACATGGAGGTATAGGTTTTGGCTTGTATCTGTATTTTATGCCTGTTTTCTTTGCAGATGTTACAGATATTTGGAGACTGAAAAAATGGGAAAGAATTATTGTGAATGCATCAGGCGTTTATTTTGCCTTAATCTTTTGTACAATTCTTATTTTATTGAGTGTCGTTGTATCAAGCAAAACATTATTTGCCATAGGTTCTGCATTAGCATTTAAACAATTATATAATCTTCTTCCATACCTTAGGACCGATGGTTATTGGATAGCGTCAGATTATTTTAATCAACCAAACTTAATGATTAATTCTTTCAATCAATTCCAAAAATTAGTTTCTTTTAGTTTTGCAGAACTTTCAAGAAAGGATTATTTGTTAGCATTATACGGTCTTTTTAATTTTGGTTTGATGTTTTATTTTATTGGATATATGTTGGCGTTCCATTTTTTTGAAATAATCTGTTTCCCGCAAAAATTATTTTTATTTATATCGATAATAAGTTTGAAATCATTCTCTTATAGTTTTAGCGAAATTTCAAAAGTGTTACCAGTTATTATATTCTACTTTTTCGTTAGTCGAATTTTAGTAAACTTAGGCAAGAAATATTTGTAAGTTAAAAAAAAATGATATAAAATATTCTTTCTATTTCAATGACAATTGGTATGATCCATATGAAATCCTTCTTTCGAATGTTGAATGTGTAAAGATTCTGCTTTTGGCGACACATAAGGTATTCCCAGCTCCAGTCCTCTAAGTATGAATAATGCTCCAAGACCAATCATAAAAACCGGAATAATGTTCAGTATTTTCACCCGTAAAGTTGTCGTGATAAAATTACTCAGGAAAACAACTGCGAACATGAACGGAAAAGTGCCTATGCCAAAAAGAAACATAAATAAAGCGCTTTGCCAGATTCCGCCAGCAGCAATTGATGCAGTAAGTGCCATATACACCATTCCGCAAGGAAGAAGGCCATTGAGGATTCCCGTGATAAATCGTGACTTGTAATCTGGTTTTTGGAGAATCTTACCTAGGTTAATTTTAACTTTAAGGAGGGCTTTTGAGATCCACGGAATTTTTGAAGCGAAGTCTTTCCCGCCAAATGAAAAAACGGCCATTGTTATCAGTAAAATACCCACCAATATACTCAGATAACTTTGGAATCCCGCAAATTGAAAACTTTGACCAATGATGCCAAGTACAGCTCCCAAAAATGAGTAAGTGAAAATCCTACCGAATTGGTAAGAAAGATTCTGTAGATAGAAATTGGCTTTCTGATTTTTCGTTAGTCCCATCGATATAGCAATAGGACCACACATTCCGATACAGTGAAATCCTGATGCGAAACCGAGCCCGATTGCTGATATTATGAGAGTTATTTCCATAGGATATCGTAGTCTATCTGATAAGGGATTTTATTTTCCGTCCACTTTAGTTTTAGTGTGTAGGATCCTTTGGTGATTACTTTTTTTGGAATGATAAAGTAGTTTTGAGAAATAGTAACTTCTTTAGTTACATCAAGATTAGAATCATCCGTTCTAAACAAAACAAAATTAGCTTTGTTTCCATCTGGTTTAACAGATTCCGGAAAGCTGATTTGTATACCGTCAGATGTTACTTTATATATGGGCTGATTCTCCAGTTTTGCTGCGTTTTTTTTCGCATCGATTACTTTTTGATATTCCAGTTCCTCTTCATAATAGTTGGTGGAAATCATTTCTGAATTCTGTTTTCCCATAGGAAATACAAAAATCAAAAACAGAATGAATATCATGAAACACCCTAAAGCAATGGCCAATCCATGTCCCCAATGTAATTTTTTCATAATTGATTAAAATTGGAATTTGAATGGACCTTCAAAATAAGTGGTGTAAGAATCTAGAAGTTCGCCATTCATATCGTAAACACCTAGTGTGAGATTTTGCTTGGATAATTTAATCTGACTTTCTGGGAAGCTTACATTGATAGTTCCTTTTATCATTGCATCACGCTTTAATATAATTCTGTTGGCAGCACCGGAAGTAATCTCTCCATTTTTAGGCTCAATAATCTTGATAATAACAGTTTTGGTTTCATTTGATTTATTGAGGAAAGTATAGTTATAAGTATTGGTTATTTTACCATCTCTTATAAAAAAGCTAGAGCCAGGCTGCTTCAAAAACTTAGCTTCCATCTCACCTCTATTATAAAGAAGAAATCCTAAGAATCCAGTAAGTAAAACTAAAACTACTGTATAAGCTTTCATTCTTGTGGTGAATTTGAATTTTGCTTGTTCCTCGATTTCTCTTTCGGAGGCATATCTTATCAGACCTGTTGGTAAACCAACTTTCACCATTACTTCATCACAAGCATCAATACAAGCGGTACAGTTTACACATTCCATTTGTAAGCCATCACGGATGTCAATTCCTGTAGGACAGACTACAACACATTGTTTACAATCAATACAATCGCCTTTTCCTGCAGCACTTCTATCTTCGCCCTTTTTCCATTTGGAGCGGTTTTCTCCACGTTTGTAATCATAAAATACATTGATTGTTTCTTTGTCTATCAATACACCTTGCAGACGGCCATAAGGGCATACCATTGTACAAACTTGCTCTCTGAACCAGGCAAATACAAAGTAAAAGGCAGCAGTGAACAAAACCATCACCAGAAAATTAGTTGGTTTTTCAAATGGACCTTGCTGCATAATATTGAATACTTCTTCATACCCTACAATGTACATAAACATTATATGGGTAATGATGAGAGATATTAACATAAAGGAAAACCATTTAAGCGACCTCTTCCATATTTTTTCGGAATCCCAAGCTTGGTTATCTAGTCTTATTTGTTTATTTCTGTCACCTTCTATAGCATATTCAATTTTACGAAAAATCATTTCTAAAAAAATGGTTTGAGGACATATCCATCCACAAAAAATTCTTCCGAAAGCTACCGTAAAAAGAATAATAAAAACAAGAGAAGTGATGGCGCCTAATGCAAGAATAAAGAAATCCTGAGGGTAAAAAGGTTGACCTAAGATATAAAACTGTCTTTCTATAATATTTATCAATAAAACAGGATTTCCGTTGATTTTTAGAAACGGTATAGAAAAATAAATAATTAGTAATAGAATACTTACTAAAAGTCTATAGTTGGTATATTTCCCTTTAGGTTTTCGCGGATATACCCATTTTCTTTTTCCGGTAGTATCCATTGTCCCAACAGAGTCTCTGAATGTTTCAGCTTCTACTACCCAGCTTTCTGCTTCGTTGTATTTTTTTTCTGTTGTACTCATTTTTAATTTTATTAGATAAAAAAAAGAGATTGTCGTGAAAATTGAATGTTTATCAGTTCAATTTTCAAATATTATTCCAGAGGAACAATATCTTTGACAATCTCTTTGTTATATTAGTTAGATTTTTCCCAATTCGCTTCAGTTCCCTGAGGAGCGGCTCCACCTTGGGCAGGTGTAATCGGAGCTTGTTCCTGATTGATATGATATACATAGGCCGCAACTTTTTCTATATCATTTCCAGTTAGAATACCGTTTTTACCCCAAGCCTGCATTGTAGGGTTATTCTTACTACCGTTTTCTACCATATAGAAAATATTTTTGAACAACGTTTTTTCTGGTTGATTGATCCAGTAATTATCGGTTAAGTTTGGACCAATTCCTCCTTTTCCTCCTTCTCCATGGCAAGTAACACAGTTGGTCTGGAAAATCACTTTTCCTTCTTCTACATTATCTTCAGAGAATTTTGCAGTTTCTATGGTAGCTTGTGGTACAGTTTTCATATAATCTTCCACAGCAGCAATTTGCTCTTTGTATTCCTGATCATATTCTTTGTAAGGATTTGCAAAATCCGTCAAAAAGTATGAAGTGATATATAAAACACAATAGGCAACACCAAAGTAGAAAAGACCTAACCACCATTTAGGAAGCTGATTGTCTAGCTCCATAATTCCATCGAATCCGTGGTCAATAAGAATGTCTTTTTCTTCCTTCTCAGACTGGCTTTTGAATGCGCCATTCCACAAGTACTGGAAGTAAGGGGTTTTAGTTTCTAAAAGATAAGATGCTTTTTCCTCATCTGTAAGCTTCTTAAACTTTTCATTTTCGATCAGATCACCAATAGCTGTTTGGATGAATACAACAATGATGCTGATAACAACAGTTCCCAGAAAATATTTAGATGTCAAGAAATCTGATGTCTGTGAAAACATATAAAACACAACAAGCAATAATCCTAAAACGATTATAATATTAATATAAACAGGTGTTCTTCTTTTCATGATTAATTATATTTAAACTACAAAGTATGATTTTCGTCTTCGTCTTCTTCCAAAGGTGCATTTTCTTCCTCGCTGTAATATTTTTTTGGTCTGTTAATTACAATATAAACTACAACCAAAAAGAACAATATGAAGATGATCATTGCTAAAGTTTGGAAAAAGCCAGCGTTTTCCACGTTGGAGACGATATCTTTGAAACTTTGCGGAATCATTTTTTTAAATTTTAATTACTAGCCGTTTTTACTTCAGTTGTTTTGATATCGGTACCAAGTCTTTGAAGATACGATATCAATGCTACAATCTCTCTCTTCTCAAGAGGTACAAATTGTTCGCCAGCTTTTGTTTTGTTCGCTTTTGTTTCATCAAAAGATTTTTTAACATCGCTCGCTTCAGAAAATACATTCTTCACAATTTTATTAGCCTGATTATTCATCCAAGAATCCAAAGTGTCAATCTGAGCTTTTGTATATGGAACTTCAAATGAATTTTTCATTAACTCCAATTTAGCTTTAGTTTTACTTCTGTCCAGTGTGTTTTCAATCAACCAAGGATATCTTGGCATAATAGAGCCTGCGGAAGTTGATCTTGGATTATACATATGCTTAAAGTGCCAAGAATCTGGTCTTGCACCACCTTCTCTATGAAGGTCTGGTCCTGTTCTCTTAGAACCCCAAAGGAAAGGTCTATCGTAGATAAACTCACCTGCTTTGGAATATTGACCGTTTTTACCGTTGAATCTTACTACTTCATCACGGAATGGGCGTATCATCTGTGAGTGACATGCATTACATCCTTCTCTGATGTAAATGTCTCTACCTTCTAGTTCCAGTGGAGAATATGGTTTTACAGATGATATTGTCGGAACATTATCTTTTACAAATACAGTAGGTAGGATCTCTAGAGCGCCCCCAATTGCTAATACTACGAAAGATAATATAGAAAGATAAAGCGGTGTTCTTTCAAGCCAAAGGTGGAATGTCTCGCCTTCTTTTCTTCCTTTTTTAACGTTGGCTAAAGCAGGTGCTTCAGCTGGTACCTCTTTTTGGAAAGAACCTTTTCTTGCTGTCGCCACAAGGTTTACAACCATAATACAAGCTCCAGCGAAATATAATAGCCCACCAACAAATCTCATTTTGAAATATGGTAAAATAGCTGTTACTGTATCTAGCCAGTTTTTATAAACCAAAGTTCCATCTGGATTGAACTGCTTCCACATCAAACCTTGAGTAAAGCCAGAGATATATAAAGGAACGGCATAGAAAATAATACCCAAAGTTCCTAACCAGAAATGCCAGTTTGCAGCCTTCACAGACCATAGTTTCGTTCTCCATAAAATTGGCACAAGATAGTACAGTACACCAAAAGCCATAAATCCATTCCATCCCAGCGCACCTAAGTGTACGTGACCAATCACCCAGTCTGTAAAGTGACCAACTTTATTAACGGTTTTAGTCGCTAAAAGTGGACCTTCAAAAGTCGCCATACCGTAACAAGTTACAGCAACGACAAAGAATTTTAGTACAGGATTTTCTCTTACTTTATCCCAAGCACCTCTCAGTGTTAATAGTCCATTAAGCATACCTCCCCAAGATGGAGCAATCAGCATGATGGAGAATCCTGTTCCCAATGCTTGAGCCCAAGCGGGTAATGCTGTATATTGCAAGTGGTGAGGGCCAGCCCAGATATATACAAAGATCAGGGACCAGAAGTGTATAATAGAAAGTTTATAAGAGAATACAGGTCGGTCTGCTGCTTTCGGCACGAAGTAGTACATCATACCTAATACTGGTGTTGTAAGGAAAAATGCTACTGCATTATGTCCATACCACCATTGTACTAATGCATCTTTTACACCAGCATATGCAGAATAAGACTTCCATCCTGTAAAAGATAAAGGAACTTCCAGATTATTAAAAATATGAAGCATTGCAACCGCAACCCAGGTTCCGATATAGAACCAGATCGCTACATAAAGATGTCGAACTCTTCGTACTGCAATCGTCGCAAACATATTGATCCCGAAAATAACCCACACTAAGGTGATAAGAATATCAATCGGCCATTCATGTTCTGCGTATTCTTTTGAAGTATTGATACCCATAAAGAAAGTGATTACAACAGACACCAGCATTAGTTGCCAACCCCAGAAGTGAATCCAGGATAAAGTGTCGCTCCACATTCTTGTCTTGAGTAATCTTTGGATTGAGTAATAAAATCCGCAGAAAAAGCTGTTACCCACAAATGCGAAAATTACCGCACTCGTATGCAGCATCCTAATACGTCCAAAACCAAATGCTCCTTGTGAATTGACAAGACCTTGAAGTCCTTCGCTTCGCAAAGTTCTGATCGTTGGATCATCTGTACCGAGGAAAAATTCCGGTAATTCAGGGTAAAATAGTAACAACGCGGCGGTAAGTCCTAATAAAAAACCTACTAAACCGAAAACAACCGTCGCTATCAGAAAGGCGCGGACTATCCCGTTGTCGTAACTAAATTTTTGTGTTTCCATATTTAAAATAGCAATTATTCTTGTCTGTATTCTTTCGGATTTTCCGTATGTTTTTCTTCTGCTTGTTTCTCGTCATCAAATAATATTCTGACGGCTGGTGATTCATCGTCCTCAAACTGACCCTTTCTGGCTCCGATTATAAATATAATCAGAAAGATGACAGCTAACGAAACACTGCAGATAATCATCAAATATAGAATCTCCATTACAGCTACAAATTTACAATAAAACAGTTCCCAAATTTAGTTAAAATTGCTGACTTTGGTCAGAAGGGAGTATTTTAGGATAATTTATAATGACTCTAAATAAATTTATTAGATGTTTATTTTAAAATATTTCGAACTCCTAATCCATGTTGATAGTGTAGTAAATGTAACCACGGTAATGGAACTAATAGGCATAAAAATCGCTGCAAATAGTGGATGCATTTTTCCCGATATAGCAAACCCGACTCCGATAATATTGTAACATAAACTGATTATAAATGTGATTTTTACAATCTTTATAGCATCTTTAGAGAGTTTCAGGAATTTGTCCAGTTCTGGAATTCTCTCACCATTCATAATGACGTCGGAAGCAGGTGTGAAAGAGTTGCTGTCATCCGAAATTGCAATCCCTACATTGCTCTGCTTAAGCGCGCCTGCGTCATTCAATCCGTCGCCAAGCATCGCAACTTTTTTACCTTCGTCTTGTAGTTTTTTGATGAAATCCAGTTTGTTTTCAGGGCTTTGTTTGAATTTCATTTCCGAAACGTTGGGAATCAGTTTTTCAAGAATTGGCTTTTCCGAAGAATTATCGCCACTCAGGATATTGATGCTGTAGTTTCTAAGATTCACAAAAAGTTCATCGAGCTTATTTCGATATTCATTTTTAAAGATGAATTTTCCGATGAATTCATTGTCTTTACTAATATAAACAGCAGTTTCAAGGTTTTGTGATTCTTGTCCAGTAAATTTTGCTGATCCTATTTTATAAATAATTCCTCTGACTTTACCTTGGTAGCCTTTTCCGGAAATCTCTTCAAAATCCTCTACTTCAAAATAATCGTCATTCACTTTCAGAAACTCATAAAGTGATTTGGAAAGTGGATGGTTTGAATTCTTCAGTAATGACTTAATATTCTTAAGGTCAGACTCCTGGATTTGGCTACCTGTATAATGAATGTTTGTTTTTTTATTCTCGGTAATTGTCCCTGTTTTGTCAAAAACAAGTGTGTCAATTTTAGCCAGTCTTTCAATGGTAAGTGTGTCCTTTACATAAAACTTATTCCGGCCAAGTATTCTCATAATATGACCGAAAGTAAACGGCGCAGATAATGCCAGAGCGCAAGGACAGGCTACAATCAGAATAGCAGAGACCACCTGAAACATCTTCTCCATATCGATTTGGGACCAGTATATTCCGGCGACCAGTGTAATTCCTAATATGATGAATGTGAAATACTTACTTATCGTATTGGTCATCGTATCAAGTCCTGTTTCAAACTTTTTAAATGCTTCTTTATTCCAAAGCTGAGTCAGATAACTCTGGTCTACATTTTTTATAACTTCAAGTTCTAGAATGGAGCCTGATTGTTTTCCGCCGGCAAAAATTTTGTCGCCAGGTTTTTTGGAAATATGAGCAGATTCTCCCGTAATAAAGCTGTTGTCTATGTTTCCTTCGCCTTTAATCAAAATGGAATCTACAGGAATGATTTCCTGATTCCGCACCATAATTCTGTCGCCCACAGCTAAGTCGGATAACAAAATGTTTTCCTGTTTTCCATCAAAATCAACTTTGGTAACGGCAATCGGATAGAACGATTTGTAATCTCTGTCGTAGGATAATGAGTTGTAGGTTCTTTTTTGGAACGTTTTCCCAAGCAACATAAAGAACAATAGACCGCAAAGGGTGTCGAAATAACCTGGGCCATAATCTGTTACCACTTCATATACGCTTCTACCGTACAGTACGAAGATGCCAAGTACAATTGGTACGTCAATATTAACAATTTTGTTTTTTAGTCCGTACCACGCAGATTTGTAATAGTCAGAAGCAGAATAAAACACAACTGGCGTCGCTAGTAAAAACATAATGAGCCTGAACAGGTTTTTATAAGAATGAAGCCAAACATCATTGCCTGATATATACTCTGGAAAACTGAAAAACATCCCATTTCCGAAAGCAAAACCAGCAACAGCTAATTTTATAAGTAAACTTTTGTCAAGTTTGTCTTGCTTTTTATCTGCTGTTTCCAGGTTTATCACTGGTTTGTAACCGAGGTTTGTCAGGAATTTGGCAAGCTCACTTAATTTTAATTCCTCATCCTTAAAAGATACCTGAAGCGTTTTTCTTGTAAAATTGACCTGAGAATATTTGATGTTTTTATTGATGGTATGAAGGCTTTCCAGAAGCCAGATACAAGATGAGCAGTGGATTACCGGAATTTTGAAAGTAACAAGCGTTGTTCCGCCTTCAGAAAAATCAACAACCTTGGAAAAGACTTCCGGTGTATCCAAATAGTCGAATTGCGCATTGTTTTCATTGCTGGGACGGACACCGGAGCTTTTATTTATGTTATAAAAATTCTCCAGATTATGTACATTCAGAATTTCGTAAACCGATT
>DLND01000145.1:0-7250 GCA_002476905.1 Flavobacteriales bacterium UBA7519 | reverse complement strand
AGAGCCATTGCAACAAAAAAGTTTATCGTCGAAAAGGATTTGGTCTTTGTCGATTTTCTGACCGCAGTGAAAGCATTGTTCTGCCATTAAAAAACTCTCGGATGTTTGGACTGCAAAATTACGGCAAAAATCCTTGTAGATCGTGTTAAAATATCTTATTTTTGCTGATAAATGTCATAGGTATGTCTCTTGAACAACAATTGGTTATAGAACAAAATTTCTCGAAAGCATTTCACAAAGATTCTTTACGCGCAAACCTTTCTCACGAAGATTTTGAAGTTTATGAAAAAGCTCTGAAAATACTAGAATTTTCCAAAGGGGAAACGGTTTTCGAAGATGGTGAGTCACCAAAAGGGGTGTATTTTATTGAAAAAGGAACTGCAAAATTGTCAAAATCAGGTGTTTATGGTAAAGATCAGATTCTTCGATTCTGCAAAGAGAATGATTTGATAGGCTATAGATCTTTGCTTTGTGGTGAAAATTTTCAGGCTAAAGCTGAAGCAATGACGCCTATGAAAGTTCAGTTCCTACCTTCGGATGTTTTTCTTAAATTATTAAAGTTAGATCCGAAATTGTCTTACGCCATGCTTCAGAAAATTGCTTATGAATTGGGCGAATCTGCAAATACAGTGACCTTCCTTGCACAAAAAACTGTAAGAGAAAGACTAGCAGAAATTTTAGTTTTGCTTGAACAAAAATTGGGAACTGACCCAGAAGGTTTCATCAAAATCTCTTTGACCAGAGAAGAAATCGCCAACCTAATTGGAACTGCAACAGAAAGTGCTATCCGATTAATCTCCGAATTCAAACAAGATGATTTGATTTCTGTAGAAGGTAGAAATATCAAAATCCTTAACAGAGAAAAATTAATCAAATTGGGTCACGTGGTTATATAAACGATAAAAGATAGGTGATGATTGATTTCAATCATCATTTTCATTTTCAATCATTTATAACTTATAATATATCATTAATAATTCTTATGTCTGTACATTCTGAAATTAAAAAAATCACGACTGAAACCTTACGAAAAATGAAATTCGATAAGGAAAAGATTACAATGCTGACGGCTTACGATTTTACAACTGCGAAAATGGTTGACGCTGGTGGAGTTGATTCAATTCTAATTGGAGATTCTGCGGCAAATGTAATGGCTGGTCACGAAACCACTTTGCCAATTACACTAGATCAAATGATCTATCATACACAATGTGTTGTTCGCGGTGTAGAAAGAGCTTTGGTTGTGGCAGATTTACCTTTCGGAACGTATCAGAGTAATCCGGAGAAAGCTTTGGATTCTGCAGTGAGAATGATGAAAGAAGGTGGCGCCCACGCCATTAAAATCGAAGGTGGAAAAGAGGTTGAAGAATCAATTAGAAAAATTGTGAATGCGGGTATTCCTGTGTGTGGACATCTAGGTTTGACGCCTCAAAGTATCTATCAATTCGGAACTTATAAAGTGAGAGCGAAAGAAGATGCTGAAGCAGAAAAATTGATTTCTGACTGTAAATTATTGGAAGAATTAGGATGTTTCGCTGTTGTTTTGGAAAAAATTCCTGCAGCGCTTGCCAAAAAAGCTTCGGAAAGTATTTCTATTCCTACTATTGGAATTGGAGCTGGTTCAGATTGTGACGGGCAGGTTTTGGTTTACCACGATATGGTTGGGATGAATCAAGGTTTTTCTCCAAAATTCTTGAGAAGATATCTTGACCTTTATACAGAAATTACAGGAGCAGTTTCTCAGTATGTGAAAGATGTGAAAAGCTCAGAATTTCCAAATGAAAAAGAAAGCTATTAAACTTTTAATAATTTTATTTGGATTCCTATTTCTATTTTCCTGCACATCGCAGAAAATGAAGTATGGAACGAAAACGGAGATTCACGATAAAGCAGATTCCTTACAATCATTAGCCAGAATCAAATACATCAAGAGTTTGGATTATTCTGATTTCAAGGCAGGGAAATTTGATAATGGAAAAGTAGCTGTGAATTATCGTTTTCTGAAACCAAGGAAAGTTGAACAGAATAAAAAATATCCATTAGTTTTGGTCTTTCACGGCTCT
The DNA here is from genome assembly GCA_002476905.1 of Flavobacteriales bacterium UBA7519. Classification (GTDB taxonomy): domain Bacteria; phylum Bacteroidota; class Bacteroidia; order Flavobacteriales; family Weeksellaceae; genus Epilithonimonas. The sequence goes on along the minus strand of DLND01000145.1, from coordinate 5,187 downwards.
GGTGCAATTGGTACAAATAATACTTCTCAAATGGGTGTTTTGTCCAAAATGTGGCTGTTGCTGGAAAACAGAGAAAAATATCCTGTTTATGTTTTGTCTCCGCAATTTCCGATCCGTTCATCCAATTATCATCTCGATGAAAGCAGGAATGTCAAAGTTTCTGAGTCTAATGAACATTTGGATTTAGTTTTGAAGTCAATTGATTCTTTAATCATTAATGAAAATATTGACCGAGACAGAATCTACGTAATGGGATTTTCTATGGGCGGTGCGACGACTTCTAATGCAATTTCCAAAAGACCGGATTTGTTTGCGTCAGCGATTAATGTTTCCGGAATTTCTCAGTTTGATAAAATGGACGAACTTACGAAAATGCCAATTTGGATTGTTCACGGAAGTCTCGATACCGATAATTTTCCTCAAAGTAATTTTAAGTTTTTTGATGAAATGAAGCACAAAGGCAAAGTTTTTCTTTGGGAAAATAAAGACAAATATCACAACAATATTCTTTCGGCAGAGCTCGTGGACGAGATTCCGAAATGGCTACTAAAACAACATCAATAATGTCTCAAAGTTTTTCTGAATCACAAATCGTTTACGAAGATAATCATATGATGGTCATCAACAAAAAAGCCGGACAACTAGTTCAGGGCGATAAAACCGGTGACTTATCTCTGTTGGAACTGATTAAAGATTTCATTAAAAAAAGAGACGATAAACCTGGAAATGTTTTCCTTGGCTTGGTTCATAGAATCGATAGACCTACTTCAGGATTAGTCATCTATGCAAAAACTTCCAAAGCTTTGTCGAGATTGACCCAAATGGTGAAAAATCGTGAAGCTAAAAAGACATATTGGGCAGTTGTAGGAAAAGAAATGATTCCGAATTCGCAAAGATTGGTTCATTACCTTAAAAAAAATGAGAAGAATAACAAAGCGATTGTCTATCCAAAAGCTACAGAAGGTGCAAAAGAATCTATATTGACTTACAGTCTAATCAAGACTTTGGATAATTATCTTTTGCTGGAAGTTGATTTGGAAACGGGAAGACATCATCAGATCAGAGCACAACTTTCTAAAATCGGAGTTCCAATCAAAGGCGACTTGAAATATGGTGCACCACGTTCCAATTCTGATGGAGGGATTTCGCTTCACGCAAGGAAATTACAATTTGTACATCCTGTGACCAAAGAAAACATCGAAATCATCGCGCCAGTTCCCCAGAATGATGTAGTCTGGAGAGCTTGTGAAGAATAAATTAATTAAAAACCCGAAAGTAATTCTTTCGGGCTTTTGTTTTTATAAAGTGGGCGTTTCTTCTTTTTTCTCCTGATTCAACAAAATTGGAGCTTCTTTCGCCAATTTATTTTTGGTCGGGATTTTATAGTTGAAAGAGAGTCCAAAGTTTCTCGTGTCATTTTTGTTTCTGATGTAAACGTTTGGAATAGCGTTCGTTGTTCTCAGATTTGTTTCGTTGGTATTGAAAACATCATTGGCAAACAACGTCAACGTCATTCTGTCTTTATTAAATTTCCTTGATAAAGATAAATTTAATGTATTATAAAATGATTTGTTTGGGTAAAAGAAGAACTCATTTCCTTTGGTTAAGTAAGTGTAATTTGCAATGAATTTAGTTTTAAAAGGTAAAATAAATTGCCCTGTTACATTGTAAGTCCAGTAGCCTTTTGGATTTATAATTCTATCGATTTGTTGTAATTGATATGAACCATAGAGGAAGATGAAACTCACTTGGTCTGGATTCATATCCATTTTCATAATGTCTTTGAACGGGGTGTTGAAAATCGCTAAAGGAACAGGGAAACCAATGTTGAAATTATGCGTTTTCATTCGGTCAAGATTTTCGCTTGTTTGAATAATCAAATCGCCTTTTCTCCCAACGATTTGAACCACTTGATTTTTTGTATTAGTGAAATTATAGCCGATGAAAGCATAATTTAACGCGCTTAACTTGATCTCGAAATTGTCGAAAATAGTTGGTTGAAGATTTGGATTCCCTGAAAAATCGATGTTTTCATTTCCGTATCTCGTATTGTTTGGATTCAGGCTCGCAACATTTGGTAAAGCGATTTTCTTGTTGTAATTAACGTTAAAGAAAGCAATTTTCGGAATAATGTTGTACTGAATGCTCGCATTCGGAAACACTTTGAATTTTTCAAATGATCTTAATTTCTCATATGTTTGGGTTTGAAAGTCTAAGCTTGTACCATTAATATTGTAATATTCTCCACGAAGTCCAAGTACGAAATCTAATTTTCCTTTGGTAGCACTGGCTTCAGAATAGAAAGCAGTCGTTTTGCTTTTATAATCCAGATTTTCTATTCCAAAAAGATCTGCAGAAAATTCTAATTGATCATAATAAGCACCTAAACTTAACTTTCCTTCATCTAAAACCTTAATCGGCTGAGCGTAGTCTACTCGGAAATTGTAAACATTTTGATTCGAACCATTTTCCGATGCATTGGGATCTGGTTTTATAATTTGACTTGCTTGCGCAAAATCATTAGTAAAGTTGGAATAAGAACCTTTGAATTCTAATTTTTTGTTTTTATCTGCGAATTTCTTCTGATACGTCGCAGTCACTTCATTTCTCGTATTACTTTGGTCAATTTTGTCTTTATCAAAAGATTCTTGTCCGCTGTACAAAGAGTAGCCATCCACATAACGATCAGAAGAACCTACCGAAAGATTGTAGTTCAAAAGCAATCGGTCTTGTCCGATATCAAATGTGAAAGCACTTCTCAAATATTGATTTCTGTTAACATTATCATTGTACAATCTGGAAATCTCATCAATTGTCGATTTGGTTTCGCTTTCGTTATAATTTTGCCCAACATTCAACTGCCATCCGAACCATTTGTTTTTCGAATTAAGCGTTAAGCTATTATTGAATTTGCTTCTATAATGGTCATAATTGCTGAAACGATAACCACCGGCATAAGTTGCGGACAGATATGATTTTGCATTTCTGCTCGTAATGATATTGATAATTGCACCACCAGAAGTTGCTGGAAATTCGGCTCCAGGTTGTGTAATGATTTCTATTTTTTCGATGCTGTTGGCTGGAAGTCCTTCCAGATAAGCTGTTAGTTGCGTGCTGTAGATATTCAGCGGTCTTCCGTCCATATAAACATCAAGCGCCTTTCCTTGGTAAATCATTCCCGCCATTTCGGAAACTACCAGACCAGGAATTTTTTGTAAGCCTTCTAAGGTGTTACCGGAATTAAGATGTGGCTGTTCAGAAAAATCGTAGATAGTTCTGTCGGCTTTTTGTTCAACAGCTTTTTTAGTTTTGGTAATCGTTACCGCTTCAATTTCTTTTTCTCTGTTGTCATTTTCCTTTTTAGGTGTTTCCTGAGCAAGATAGATTTGACTAAGAAACAAAGCAGAGATTGGAATGATAGATTTTAACTTCATAGTTTCGTTTATGCTTAATTAGACAACTCAGAAACCGATTTGTTACATTAATTAATTCGCTCTGTCTTTTTCTTCGGAATTAATAAAATATCACCATAAATTCTGAGGTAGAAATCCCAATCGGAGAAACCTATAAATCCGATTTTTTCCTAAAACTGAAAAAACAATGATTTTACAAAAAACTTTAAGGTAAAATTTTTTCTAAGTCGTCATATTCATATGGAGTCGCTATCTTTACAGCCAATGGCCGAAAAAAAATCTGCATCGATTACGGAAGTCGTGAAAAATTACGGTTCCCAGCTCTTGCGCTTTATCAATTCTAAAGTAGCAAAGACAGAAGATGCAGAAGATATTCTGCAGGAAGTTTGGTTTCAAACTAGCCGATTGACTAACTTAAACGAGCTAGAAAATGTTGGCGCTTGGTTGTATTCGGTTACCAGAAACAAAATCATCGACAGTTACAGAAAAAAGAAAAGTGAATCTCTGGAAGATTTTGTTTATCAGGACGAAAATGGCGAACTGAATGTTAAAGATATTCTTTTGGCTGATGATAGTAATAGTCCGGAACTTGGTGTTTTCAAAGAAATGTTTTGGAACGAACTGATGAAAGCTCTGGATGAATTGCCAGAAAAACAAAAACGAGTTTACATCCAAAACGAGTTGGAAGATAAAACGTTACAAGAAATTGCTGACGAAGAAGGCGAGAACATAAAAACAATCATTAGTAGAAAATCATATGCCGTAAAACATTTGCGCAAAAGATTGCAAAGTCTTTATGATGATTTGAACGATTAATATTAAAGAAATGAACAGAAATAAAAAGAAATTTTGGATAGTAATTCCTTGTATGATTGCTGCAATGGGGTTATTTGTATGGTTTTTCCAATGGCTTTGGAATATTCTTCTACCTGATATTTTAGGTGTGAAAGCTATTAATTATTGGCAATCTTTAGGATTGTTATTATTGTCAAAGATTTTGTTTGGTGGCTTCAATGGTGCTAAAGAAAAGTTCAAGAGAAGCAATAATTTTGAACCAGATCAGAATATGAGAGAAAACTGGAAACAAAAATTCGAAACCCAGTTTTGTGGAAGCGAAGAAGAACGGGAAAAGTTCAAGGAAATCTGGAAACAGAGATTCGAATCTAAGTTTTGCAAACCGGAACAACCTGAAGCAGAAGAAAATAAAGCGTAAAATAAAAGTCTCACAATCTGTGAGACTTTTTTTATATGTAAAAGTATCTAGAGTTTTTTAACTTTCTTTTTCCATTGCTTTAATTAGATTAAGTGCGGAGCCTGCTTTGAACCAAGCAATTTGCCCAGCATTATAGGTATGGTTGGTTTTTACAATGTCTTTAGTTCCATCAGCGTGAACAAACTCCAATGTCAATTGTTTATTTGGTGCAAACTGGTCCAAATCTAAGAAATTGATGGTATCATCTTCCTGGATTTTGTCATAATCTTCCTTGTTGTCAAATGTCAAGGCCAGCATTCCTTGTTTTTTAAGATTGGTCTCGTGTATTCTGGCAAAAGACTTAACCAAAACCGCTCTTACGCCAAGATGTCTAGGTTCCATTGCCGCGTGTTCTCTGGAAGAACCTTCACCATAATTCTCGTCTCCTACAATAATTGTTGGGATTTGTGCTGCTTTATATTGTCTTGCAGAATCTGGAACTGGTTTGTATTGGCCGTCCAATGCATTTTTGACCTTATTGGTTTCCATATTGAATGCATTTACAGCGCCAATCAACAAATT
>DLND01000144.1:5210-9151 GCA_002476905.1 Flavobacteriales bacterium UBA7519 | reverse complement strand
CCCGAACTCAGGTTAATTAATAAAATATTAATATCTTTGTCCGACTTATATACAACAAATAAAAACACTGAAATTAATGAAAAAAATTATTTGCCTTATTGGCATTCTATCTGCGCTTTATGCTCATGCACAGGTAGGAATCAACACCACTTCGCCATCCACTACTTTTGATGTTTCTAAATCTTCTGTTACTACTGTAGCCGATGGAGTACTGGTAACAAGAATTTCCGGTGACGACCTGAAAGCCAAGGATGCTAACTATGGTACGAATCAGCATGCTGCTTTAGTTTATGTTACCAGCAGTCCGACGATTGCCTCTACCAAAACTTCCAACATTAAAACTCCGGGTTTTTATTATTATGATAACACCATCAGCAAGTGGGTAGGCGCTTTTCGAAATAACAATTTCCCAAGATTTTTCTACATGCCATCGGTATTGGTGGACACCTCCACCTTGGGAACAAAATCGATGGATTTGTATAATTTGTACTATACTCAGTTCAATACTCCGCCAGTAAAAAGCACCGGATCCACAGGCAGCATACCTACTCTTCCAAAAAATGAACTGGAATATTATGTTACCTATTACGACACTTCGTTGATGAACAATGTGTCTATAACTGCTGATGGCGTAATGTCTTACAACGTAATAGGAAATGCTTCTGATGCAAGTTTTATGAATATTGTTTTTGTGGTAAAATAAGCGATGATTATGATGAAGCAATTTTATAAAACCTTTTGCGCGGCTCTATTGTTTAGTTCGGGGATGGTTTTCTCTCAGTTTACCATTACCAATAGTTTAAGAACCAACGACGCTACCGGATTAAAAATTGGAGATAACGCGACCCTTACGGCCGCCACAGGAGTTGACCCAAACGGAAATGGATGGCTGCGGCTTACCAACAGTTCATCAAGCCAAAAAGGTTACATGTATGTACAACAGTCGTTTCCTACAACCTTGGGTGTTTTGGCGGATTTTGAATACGTGTCTTGGAGATCTTCAAAAGATGCTAATTATTTCGGCGCTGATGGACTTACCCTTTTTCTTTTTGACGGAAATATCACTGATGCCAACTTCAAATTGGGAGGATACGGCGGATCTTTGGGTTATGCCACCTACTCTAACCCTGCAAATACTACAGGACTAAGTGGCGGATATATTGGCGTAGGCTTTGATGAATACGGAAATTACGCTCGTGCAGCAGAAAACAGGAACGGAGGAACCAAAGACTATGTACCAAATGCAATTGTACTGCGGGGTCCAACCTCGACAACCTATACTGCATCAAACCCGTATTTAACCCACACTGCATTGGGCGACAGATCAGGAGGAGATAATGCCATAAGAGCCCGCGATGAAATTGATTACAACACCGTTGTTACTTCGCGACCATCTCCAACTGCTTTCTACAGAAGGGTGCAAGTTTACGTTACAAAATCCGGAAGTGATTATCTAATCAACGTAAAGTGGAGAAAACAAGGCGAAACCACCTTCACCGACATTCTTACTTATACGATGAACGGAACCACTTATCCGCTGCCAGCTACATTAAAGCTTGGTTTTGCTGCAGCTACCGGTGGAGGATATAATTTTCATGAAATTCGTAATATGTTACTGACAACGCCGGGAAACATTCGTGTGGACAGCAGATCCAATTCTGCATCACTGTGTAATGATATAAAAGAGAACCCTATTACTTTTACGATTGAGGTAAGTAATGATACCCCGGCAAATTTATCTAATATTAATTTTTCCAATCAGATACAGGACGCTGCAGGAAATCTTTTAGATATCACCAAATTTAAAATAACAAGCCTGTCAACTACTGGATTTACAAGTTCCACACTGCCAACCAGCAATTTTACGTCCAATGATATCACCGGTACGTTAGGTTTGGCGAGCAAAACTTCTGGAATCATCACGATCACCGGGAACTACTATAAAAAATCCATTCCCACCAATCAGAGTTTCAAAAGCGTTTCTACGATAAACAGTTCGGAAATCTTTGACACCGATACCACGAACAATACGGCAACCACTGTTGTCTATGCGCGAAAATGCAGCATTATTACAAACCCATCGCTGCCTTCGTATAGTAAATAAAAGAAGTACAAAAGCATATTGAAATGAAACTGTCTCAAAAGTGAGGCAGTTTTTTTTGACAAAAAAAAGGGATAGCCGGAAAATTGGTTGGTTAATTATCTTAAAAATAAACAGCAAGTCCACCGGTTTGACGAACTGATAGTCTGCACCATTCCATTTGCGCAGGATTTCAAACTGAGAGAATATGAAATGTTGGCGAAAGGATTTGGGCTGATTTAAAAACAATTATGACCCTGGATAAAATCGGCAACTTTGGGATCTGATTTTCCGTAACTTACAATTCTTACATCCAAAGGAACATTTCTGAACTTTTCCACTGAAATCCTGATGGCATCCAGAATCCAGGATGCTTCATTGCCAAAAACCCCCGGATTGAAGGCAGTAAACTTACGCAGGATCAAACGCGATATATTTTTGAGACCAATACCATCGGCATTTCAAAAGAAATTGTGAATGTGGACGACATTATTGAGACCACTAATCACTTTCGCTGTATTGATTTAATTATTGACAAAGCCAACCGGAAACTTACAGAATCTTTCATCAAAGAACTTCATTTTTTGTTGAAATCCGGCACTTCCGACAGTCGTCGCAAGGATTGGTTCAATACCGGCGATTACAAGAAACTTCCAAATGAGTTGGGCGGAAACGAAACCTGTGCACCCGAAAATGTGACTTCTGAAATGAAAAAACTTCTTCAAAGATACCACTCAATTGAACGCAAAACTTTCGAAGACATTATAGATTTCCATTATCAGTTTGAAATAATTCATCCATTTCAGGACGGCAACGGTCGCGTTGGACGCCTAATTATGTTTAAAGAATGTCTTGCCAATAACATCGTGCCGTTTATTATTGAAGACGATTTGAAACAGTTCTATTACAGGGGTTTGCAGCAATGTCCGAATGTAAAGGAATACCTGCTTGATACCTGCGTTACTGCACAGGACTATTATAAAAGTATTCTGGATTATTTTAGAATTGGCTACTCATAATTTTTTTTCAATTAATACAAATACAATGACTGTCTAGTATAATGAAAAGCCCACTTTGGATATGAAATCGTTTTATTCCCTTTCTTCCGTTGCCTTAATGTTACTTTCATTTTCCATCAGTTTTTAAAAAGATTATCTATTTCGGAACGTCTTAAAATTTTTCTGCGGCCAAGTTTGGCGGCATTCAGTACATTTCTCTGCACAAGCCGCTGGATGGTCCACCGGCTTGCTCCAAGAAGATCTGCTGCTTCCTGAATACTGAGAAATTCTTTTGTCTTAAGGCTGAGATGTGATTGCACTGTTTGCAGACTTTGCAAGGTTTGTTGTCCCGCATCATTTGCAATAATTTCTAGATTTAGTGCCTGTTGAATCTTTTCTTCTTTTTTCCGCAGTTTGTAGGCGCGTTTGGAACAGTTACCCCCGCAATATCTTGTGGTGGTAGTCTGTGCTACGAATACCTGTCAGCAAAGCTGACAATGTTTTGGAATTTGGATTCTCGTTTTCATCGGGTGTCAGATGGTGCTGATTGTAGCTGTATGGTGCAGCATGGTGCAGAATTTCGCTACTTTAAATTTGTTTTGCTTTTGGGCAACAAATTTGTTGCTTAGAGCAACAACTGGGCAACAAATATACACGAAAAAAGGGTGTCGGGCAACAAATAAAATAAGAATTTTATTTTTTAACTATTAGAAAGACAATCTGTTAGAAAATAAAAGAAGGGTAACTATTTGCCGATACAGAATGTAAAAAACTCTTTATTTATAGTGCTTTCCAAGTATTGAGGTGTACGAAAGTAGTACAGCTTTATAATTTTATAAATTCCGATTGAATCTTTTCGATAT
>DLND01000144.1:0-5152 GCA_002476905.1 Flavobacteriales bacterium UBA7519 | reverse complement strand
TGAATTGGGATTTTTGATGGTGAACTGATCTGCAATCATCAAAAGATCATCTCGGGTGATATCCGTTCTTTTCCCATTAACAGACATCGCCCTTGAAACTCGGGTGTAGTTTTTTAAAGCATCTAATGGATAGGTCAAATCATAAGCGGGTGCCAAATTCCAACGGTCTTTCTCTTTATTATAGATAAAAGAAAAATTCTTCAAATGATCATCAATATTAAAAAACATAATATTGAAAACCATCCTTCTAAATAGCTGTTCAATATCTTTGTGTGGCAACTTGAGATGAACCGCAAGCTTAAATAGATTTTCATAAGAAGAATGTTCAGGCTTTTTAAAATCCCAACCCGTCATTCCTGAAGCTGTTAAAATATGCTGCTTCTCCCCTTTTTGCCGGTCAAATCGCAAAGTCGCAAAATGCTTATCATCAATTAATTTTGAAGGCATCATTACAATTCCTAAAGATTGAGCGATTTCATAATACACATATTCAACTTTTTCATTGGAATAACCTTCTTCTGCATTTACAGAAAGCTTGATCAGGTAATGATTGTATTCTTCGGAATACTCCAAATCCCCTGTTTTTAAAACTCCAGTTTTTTTATGTTCTGACACCAAAATTTTAGGTCTTGCTCCACCTGCAGAAGTTCCTATTTTAAAGATATTTAGTAAAGAAATATCGCTTAATCCCTTTTGTTCTACCGAAGTTTTTACATCCAAAACCTTTTTTACCACTTCAGTAATTTCCTCTACATCAATACTTACATCAGAAGAAATTTCTTTAGCCGGAGCAAATTCTAAAGCGCCCATACCTCTTTTACCCACATAGGTAAGCTGCTCCAGCGGTGAAATATTTACAAAATCCTTTTGAGAAGCTTCCAGCCATTCTTTAAAAACAATATTCCCAAAATGATCTGGTAAAGAATCTGCAATCATCGGTGGTAAACCTCTAAAAGTTTCTCCCTCAAATTCGGAAAAAACCTGCACGTTTCGGCTTCTACGGATCACATAAGGAAATAGTCTTTTGTATGAATCCAATTCCAAAAATTCAGGATTGTATTGAAATGAAGATTTTCTCTGATCTTCATCATAGCCTATTTTACCAATTTCCAATCCATTAAAATGCACTGAAATAATCTGATCTTTTGCCATAATTAATACATTGATGGATTATCTGTAAGATCATTCGTTTTACCCATAACAAATTGGTTCAACGATTTCATTTCATCAAAATATTGCAAGACCTTTAACAAAGTGTCTAAGGTTGGGTTTTCTCCGTTTTCGAGTTTGGCAATGGTAAATCTTGATAAATCCAATTCCTCCGCTAATTCTTGCTTGGAAAGATTTTGCGCTTTACGCATCTGCCTGCACCATTGCCCTATGTTGGTTTTAACCTCTTTGATCGTAATAAAATCGAGCATAAAATGTAGATTATAATAAACAAATATAGTAAATTTTGACAATAATGATTGTTTTAATAAACATTTTATAAGTAAGTGGCGTAAAAGGAAATTCGTTAGGTAAACCTTTAGTATTCTAAGGGACTTTTTGTATTACTTGATTTTCATGTTTTGTCTAAAAGGTTTTGCATCGCGATCCCCATAATCCACTTTATTTTCAAGATCATATTTTATAAAATCGTCGATGTTTGGATACTTATTTTGCCCATTTTTATCTTTACAAAAGTATGTTAGCAAAAGAACAAGCTATCTTGTAACCATCTTCTTTTGGACGATCATCTTTTGTCTCTTAATTAGGCGCACTTATATCAAAAAAACGCTCAAAGTAAGCTTTTAGCTTTTCCAAGACTGTTTCTTTTTTCTTTGTTAAATCGCCTGAAGGGGAAAACCTTGAAACGGGTGGTAATATTTTGGCAAAGGCAGTTCCTGCCGATTGTATTTCACCGTTTCTGAATGAGTTGGAGATAAAAATTCTTGTTTCATCATTTTTAGTTTTCTTCTCTACCCCACCTTCACCTGCCCATTCATCAGCATTGGCAAGAGCCAATCTCGCAACGCAGAGAGTTCTTGGTTTTGTTTGAGGTTTGATTGTATTTTTTTATCTATTGATTTTGCAAATTCATAGTATTTCTCAACAATTTCTTTTTTGGGTAGTACAATAGAATATGAATCCATAAAAGAATCAAAAAGAAAATTCTTTATGCCACTTGTTTTTCCTTCAAAGCCAAAGAAAACACCTGCATCATACAATCTTTGCCATTCTTGTTTGAAATTATAAATGTAATTTTCATCTTTTATAGAAACTGCTTTACAAAAATTAGAACAAATAATATCTGTATCAAATCTTTCTAAAGTACTTTCTGTTATCAAAGCAATTCTACCTGTAGATTGAACTGGACTACCACCCGAAATCTCTACTACAAAATCATTTGGAATTAATTTTTTTGAAGAATTATTCTTTAAAATAAATCTTTCTGGTGCTTTTACTTCTCCTTTTCCATTAATTCCATTAATATCTGCACCTCTTATACAATAAACTCTTTCTGTATAATTTCCTTCAATTGATTCTTTTCCCCAATCTCCAGCTTTTGTATTTTTTATCCAATCATTAAAAACGGTAACCTCCCATCCTTCAGGAATTTCTCTTTTCAGGGTTTCGTTGTACACCATTTTACCGCCGGAAGATTTGTAGCCAACCACCCCGTCAAAATTCTTTGAATTTTGCCACCCCTCCAAAGGAGGGGAATTGGGAAAATCAAACTGTACAAACCAATAATCATAAAGCGTTTTTGCCATTGCTTCCAGTTCTGCATTAATGCGGTTGTTGAGTTCTATTTTATCATCTAATGCAGATAATACAGAAGCTATTTTTTGTTGGGTTGGTAAATCGGGAAGTTTAACTTTGAATTTTTCTAAAGATGATTTTGACAATTCTTTAAATGTAGTTCCTGTTCCTAAATTATTTAATTCTTTAACTTTTAACTTTAAATAATAATATAGAAATTCATTACTAATTTGATTTTCATCAACAATGATATTCTTAAATCCTTGATTTGTGACTAATTCATTTTTTGCTATTGAAAGTAATCCAATTGGAGCTCTACTTGAAAGTAATAAAGTTCCTTTAGGTAAAAGTTTAGATTTAACTTTTGAAAGTCCTTTTTTCGTTATAAATCTTTCACCTTTTTCTATATATTTTCTATTTTGTTCAGATAAATCTTTTGGTGTTATCCAAACTATATTACCATTCCAAAATTCTTCAACACTTGTAGAAGGAGTTGAGCCATTATGTATTGAAGAGACTTTTCCTAGCTCTTGAATATTCCAACTAATCATACTTCAACCCTTTTAAATTCTCCAAAATCTTTTTGTTATTACTCATTTTCAATCTATTATAAAATTAATTGTTAAAATACTTGCAAATTTGTAAGTATCCCATTATCTTTGCGGTGTTCTTTACCATTGGTCTGGAACCTACAAAGGTCTTAAACGTTGAACCCGAATCAACGTTTTTTTTATGCCTACACATCAAAAAACTCATCTGTTTTTTCAAAATCGGGTGCATTTAAAATATTACTGATGTCTTCTTTTTCGTATGCGGTTACTATGGATGCTTTTAATTTACCTGTAAAACGGATAATCACCACATAATTTCCTTTCACAATTGCTAATCTTCTGTTTTTAAAATATTCTTTATTTTCTGTGTCCCAACCTTTTTTAAGAATTGCTGTAACATCTTGTAAGGTATCTTTTATCCAATATATTTTTTCTAACCTATTGTAAGATAATATAGATTTGTCTTTTAATTTTCTGTACTCGCTTTCATAAAAAAGATGATCAAATTTATCTTCATAAAATTTCACAGAAACGCCATCAAAGGTAACAATAGGAGCATTACAATATTCTGTTTTCCATATTTCACGCAGTTCTTCTTCCGTGAAATTTTGTGGTTTTATTTTTTTGTATGCCATTACCAACCTCCTTGCAAATTGATTTTAAAAACATTGAGCTTTTCTTCATTTTTAGAAGTAGGTTGTATTACATTCCCTAGATGTGATTCTACATAGCGAATCAATTCTGATTTTGCAATACTGGTGGTTTTATTGTTGAATTTCGCTGTAATAATACCCGTAAGTAAGTCTGCCAACTGTATACCCAGACTTTGGTTAGAGGGCAAACCTTGCACGGTACGCACATCTGAAAAGAAATTAGCATTATCTAAAAATCTCTCTAGTTCTTTTAACCTTCCCTTGTTTCTATTTTTTTTGAGGTCTAAAAACACATCGTATAAATTAAAATCATAAATCCAAGATTTAATCATTTGATAATAAAATTTATAGAAACTCAATTCTGCATCGCTATTATGAAAAGTGACTAAATTCACTTTATCAGATTCCACCAATATAATTCTAAATCGCAAATATTTAGCATCAAAAAAGAAGTCTATTATTTCTTTGTACATCGGTAAATATTTAGGACTTACTTTGTTCCACTTAAATTCACCTTGTACATTATATTTGCTTTTTATTTGTTTGAGTTCTGTTTTGAATTTATCTCGCATTTCGGCAGGCATCCAAATCCCGCCTATTCCCATAAAGAAATGTTCGTTTTTATTTTTCAGAGCTTCCAAACAGCTTTCGTCGCAATATACTTCAAACTTCATAATTTAAAATTTTAATGTTTTTAAATTTCCCAAAATCTTTTTGTCCAATTCATTTCCTTGTGCAAACAATTGGCTCAAATTGCTTTCATAGGTTTGCATTTTCTGTGCAAATTCTTCTGCAGTAATTTCCACATATTCTATCTTCACCTCAAAATATTGCCCCGCAGAAAAGCTGTAATTTTTGGCAATTACTTCTTCTTTGGTTACCACTACAGAAAAATCTTCTTCGGCTTTCTTTTGGTTCATCGCATCTATAATGCGCTGTTCTTCTGTTGCAGTAAGTACCGTTTTTTGGTTTTTGCCTTCTTTAATGGTTTGTCCCAGTTTAGAAGCATCTACCAAGACTATCTTTTCGCTGTCGGCTTCCTTGTCTATAAATACAATAGAAACGTTGGTGCCTGTACTGGCAAAAATATTACTCGGCATACTTACTACACCGCGCAACCAGTTGCGATCTATCAGTGCTTCTCTTATTTTTCTTTCAATCCCACTTTGTGCGGTGATAAAACCTGTAGGTACTACAATGGCA
>DLND01000143.1:11244-13885 GCA_002476905.1 Flavobacteriales bacterium UBA7519 | reverse complement strand
CTTCCGTCGATATTACCTTCGGGAACGCCTAAAACATAAACCGTGTAATAATAAACAAGCGACGGCAGCAAACATAAAATACCAACTAACCAAACGGAAAGGAATTTTCCGCCAACGATTTCGGTGATTTTCACAGGTTGAGAAAACAACCAAAATAAAGTTCCAGATTGCTCTTCCTCGGCCAAAGTTCTCATGCTGATTGCAGGAATGATGAACATAAAAAGCCAAGGCGAAAGCACAAAGAAACTTTGTAACGTGGCGCTTCCAATATCGAAAATATTAAAATTATTCTCGAAGAAGAATAGGAACAGTGCGGAAATAATACTGAAAGCTGCGATAATAATCCACGCGCTCCAGTTTCCGAAAAAATTCCAAAGTTCTTTTTTGAATATTGCTATCATAAAGGGTTTGTAGAGTTTGAGTGTATTAGAATTTTGTGGGTTTCGTTTTGTTATTTTTGTCAGGCTGAGGTTCTCGAAGCCATTAATCTTGATTCTTTTGCCTTTTTTCTTTTGTCTTATTTCTGTTAACCAATTTTACAATCGAGGTTATCAGAATGATAATTCCGAAAAATCCGAGTAATAACTGCCACCAATATTGTATAACGTAATATTTGAGAATTACTGTAAAAACTACTGCAAATAAAATAAATGTCGCAATCTCATTGAATTGTCTAAGCTTGATATTCGGAATGGAGAGTGTTTTTCCGTTGAGGTTTTTTACTTCCTTAACTCTCTTCCAGCACCAGAAATGATAAATCACGTGCCCGACTAGAAAAGTCAATTTCAGATGAAACCAAGGCGTTTTCAGTAATCCTGAATTAAGGAAAATCATTGTGAGTCCGCTTAATAACATCAGAATTCCCGCAGGAACTGTAATGATGTTCCAAAGTCTGACTGCCATAAAAGTATATTGATTTCTGAGAATCTGCTGTTTCACGTCATCAAAATCGTCTGTATCTTTATAATAGACAAACAATCTCACGAGATAGAAAATCCCGGCAAAATAACTTACCATAAAAATAATATGAATTGCCTTGATAATCGTGTAAAGCATCTACGGATTTTTTTGCAAAGATACTTTTTATTGGCTGAAGAAATAAAAGAATTGGAACAGGTTTTTTTTGCAATCGATGATATAAATGAAGAATTTCTTTTTTGTTATTTAACTGAGTTGGTGTTTAGTCAGGTTTTAATCATTTACTTATCTCAAGTCTAAAGAAAGTTGACTTGTAAAGAACTTATTGTTAACAAAAGATTATGATGAACTGGCACTTTTTTTTTGCCAATATTTTATGAAAATTCGACATAGATTTTCTCGCCAGTGTTCATGCCGAAAAGTGAGGATGCGCCATTTAGCACGCTTCCTTTGTAAATGGCAATTTCTAAGAGTTCTGCATCATTAAAAATAACAGATGATTTTCCGTGAAATTCAGGTTCTCTTTCCCAGTCTGTAACGACATCTGTGTATTGCTCAAAAATTCTCGTCAGGATGATATTCCTAAATCTTACTGTAAAACTCTCTTGGAGAGCAGCATATTTATCAAAAAATTTCCGGCTGATGTTGGAGACTACATTTCCAAAATTATCGATATACATTACCTCACCTACAATCATTTTTTCACTTTCATTGTATATTGCTTTTGGAAAGGAAATATCCTTCATCGTTTGAATTTGTCTTCCTATGACTTCCGGCAAACCTCCCTTGTAGATATGCATCGCTGCAGGCACAAAAATGTCGGTGGACGGAAAAGAAACCTGGTCATCAAACCTGTTATTGAGTGTTATTTCATAAATCGATTCTGGTTTTATATCAAAAAACATAAGGCTGATGATACCATTATCCGCACAGATAAAGTAATGTCCGTCTATTTTTACAATAATATTTTTTCTGTGTTTATGATGAAAACTGTCTACAGAAATAATATGGATACTCCCTTCCGGAAAATATTTATAGGCGTTTCTAACAATATAAGCCGTTTGCAGAAGATTGTAAGCCATAATATTATGGGTGATATCCACAACCTTCACTTCCTCGCTCCAGCTAAGTATTTTCCCTTTGATACTCGCAACGCGGTGATCTACAAGTCCATAATCCGAAGTAAGTGTAATAACTGGCATTGATTTAATATTTAATTGCAAATTTAGTACAATTCAATTTTTTAAAACGAACATAACATATCAAATCTATTCATATATTTGTTAGACTAATTCCCAATATTAAATATGTTCGAAATAAATTATGAACTAGAAGGCGTAGATACTAAAACTTTTTACGGCGTACAAAACCAAAATTTTAACCTGATAAAGTCCAGTTTTCCAACGCTAAAAATCACAGGACGAGATAATTTCATCTTCGCAATGGGAAATCGCGAAACACTTGATGTGCTGAAACAAAAGTTGGATGATGTTACCTCATACATGTCCAAGCATAATTCTTTAGAGATAAAAAATCTCGAATCCCTTTTGAAGCTAAAAGACGATAATGAAAAACAATTGGTATTTGACCAAGATATTATAGTAAAAGGTGTCAACGGAAAAGCCATAAAAGCAAAAACTACCAACCTAAAAAAACTGGTAAAAGTATCCGAAACAAAAGATATGGTCTTTGCAATCGGTCCTGCTGGAACCGGTAAAACTTA
>DLND01000143.1:7778-11212 GCA_002476905.1 Flavobacteriales bacterium UBA7519 | reverse complement strand
GTAACTTATACAAGCGTAGCGCTGGCAGTCAGAGCTTTGAGAGATAAGGAAGTAAAAAGAATTATTTTAACCAGACCAGCGGTGGAAGCGGGTGAAAGTTTAGGCTTTCTTCCTGGTGATCTTAAGGAAAAGCTTGATCCGTACTTGCAGCCTTTGTATGATGCGCTGAGGGATATGATTCCGCATGAAAAGCTAGAAGGTTTTATAGAGAAAAAAGTAATTGAAGTTGCGCCATTAGCTTTTATGAGAGGCCGCACTTTGGACGAAGCTTTTGTGATTTTAGACGAAGCGCAGAATACCACGCATTCTCAAATGAAAATGTTCCTGACTAGGATGGGAATGAACGCCAAGTTTATCATAACCGGTGATCCCAGTCAGGTAGATTTGCCTCCGAAACAGCAATCTGGGCTCAAGGAATCTATGCAGATTCTTAAAAATATTGATGAGATAGGGTTCGTGCATCTTACAGAAGAAGATGTGGTGAGACATCCTGTAGTCAAGAAAATTATTGTTGCTTATAACAATAGTGAGAAGAAAGAAAAATAATTGGCATGAAAATTGGTAGCCTTCTATTAGATTAAATATTTAAAAACTATGAAAAAGTTAATAATGATTGCAGCTATGGCGGTATTTGGACTGTCAAGTGCACAAGAAGGTTTTAAACTTGGTGCTCATATCGGTGTTCCAGTGGCAGATGCAGGAGATGTATCATCATTTAACCTAGGTTTGGATGCCGCTTATATGTGGAACGTTGCTCCAAGTTTTGATTTAGGAATTGCATCTGGTTACACACACTTTATAGGGAAAAGTTATGATGTGCCAGGAGGTTCTATAAAAGGTGATGATTTTGGCTTTATTCCAATTGCAGCAGCAGGTAAATATAGATTTTCAGGATCACCTGTTTCTTTAGGTTTAGACTTAGGATATGGGATCTCTACTAAGGATGGTATAGACGGAGGTTTATATTACCAACCAAAAGTAGCCTATAATTTTTCTCAAGGTGAATTGTATCTAGGTTACCAAGGCGTAAGTAATGATTTTTCAGTAGGATCAGTTAATTTAGGTTATAATTTCTTCTTGAAATAAATCTTACAATGATTATAAAAAACTCTGGCTTTTTAGTCAGAGTTTTTTTTGATTAAAGCTGATTTAGGTTTATACATTTAATAACGGATATAGTTCTTAACGTAAAAACTTTTCGCAATGTGTAAGAGATGCTATTGTTTTATAAAATTTGAAACCGCCAATTGGCGGTTTTTTTGTGCGAAAATTTTAAACAGAGAATTTTAGACCTCGTCAAAAAATTGTATTTTCGCAGGAAAGCAAATCTAATATAATGAGTAAATCAATTGAAGAGCTGAAAAGCCTTTCTACGCAGATCAGAAGAGATATTCTGAGAATGGTTCACGCTGTAAACAGTGGTCACCCAGGAGGTTCTCTTGGTTGTACGGAATATTTTGTGGCACTTTACGGAGAAGTTATGAACTACAAACTGCCTTTTACAATGGAAGGTAAGAACGAAGATTTATTTTTCCTTTCAAACGGACATATTTCTCCAGTGTTTTATAGCACATTGGCGAGATTCGATTTCTTTCCGGTGGCAGAATTGGCAACGTTTAGAAAATTAAACTCAAGATTACAAGGTCACCCAACAACTCATGAAGGCTTNNGAGTAGCGTCCGGTTCTCTCGGACAGGGTCTTTCTGTTGCGCTTGGAGCTGCTCAAGGTAAAAAATTAGACGGAGACAATTCTTTGGTTTACACACTTCAGGGTGATGGTGAGTTGCAGGAAGGTCAGAACTGGGAAGCTTTTATGTATGCGGCGGCCAAGAAAGTTGATAATGTCATTGCGACGATAGATTATAACGGAAGACAGATTGATGGAGATACAGATGATGTATTATCTTTAGGGGATTTGAGAGGGAAATTAGAAGCTTTCGGATGGCTGGTTCTTGAAGAAAAAAACGGAAACGATCTGGAAGCTGTCATCGGAATCTTAAACAGAGCCAAAGCGGAAACCGGAAACGGAAAACCTGTTGCGATTCTTCTTCATACAGAGATGGGGAGTGGTGTAGATTATATGATGGGAAGCCATTCTTGGCACGGAAAAGCGCCTAATGATGAGCAGTTGGAATTAGCTATCAAACAATTGTACTTAGAAGCACCAGCTGATTATTAATTATCAATGATAAATTATTAATGATGAATGATTTTTTTTGATTAATAGAATTAAAAGTTGAGAAATCATTTATCACTTATCAATCATCAATTATAATAAAATGAAATATACATATACAGAAAAAAAAGATACACGTTCCGGTTTTGGAGCAGGATTGGCAGAATTAGCTGATACAAATCCAAATGTTGTAGCACTTTGCGCAGATTTGATTGGCTCTCTTAAAATGGAGAAATTCATAGAGAAAGCTCCAGAAAGATTTTTCCAGACTGGTATTGCAGAGGCTAATATGATGTGCTTGGCGGCAGGTTTGACGATTAACGGGAAAATCCCTTTTGCTGGTACTTTCGCCAACTTTGCAACATCCAGAGTTTACGATCAGATCCGTCAGTCAATTGCTTACTCAGGCAAGAATGTGAAGATTGCTGCTTCTCACGCCGGAGTTACTTTAGGTGAAGATGGCGCAACACACCAGGTTTTGGAAGATATCGGGATGATGAAAATGTTACCGGGTATGACGGTAATCAATCCTTGCGATTATAACCAAACTAAGGCGGCAACTCTTGCTGCTGCTGCACACGAAGGTCCTGTTTATCTAAGATTTGGACGTCCTGTAGTGCCGGTTTTCATTCCGGAAGATATGCCTTTCGAGATTGGTAAAGGAATTCTTTTGCAAGAAGGAACGGATGTAACGATTGTTGCAACCGGACATTTGGTTTGGGAATCTTTGTTAGCGGCAGATGAGTTGGAAAAAGAAGGAATTTCTTGCGAAATCATCAATATCCACACCATCAAGCCTTTGGATGAAGAGATTATCTTGAAATCTGTAGAGAAAACTGGTAAAATAGTTTCTGCAGAAGAGCACAACTACCTTGGTGGACTTGGAGAATCTATTGCTGGAATGTTGGCGAGAAGAAGACCCACGCCTCAAGAATTTGTAGCGGTACACGATACTTTCGGAGAATCTGGAACGCCTGCAGAACTGATGAAGAAATATGAAATCGATGCAGACGCTGTTGTAAAAGCAGTGAAAAAAATCATCGAAAGAACAAAATAATTTTTAAGAATTATATCATACAAAGTCCACCATTTTTGGTGGATTTTTTGTTTGTAGAATTTTTAGGAGCTTATTGACTCCGTCGAATAGCGACTTTTTTAAATTTTCAATTAGGAGCTATTTCCCGCTATCCGCTATATCTTTTTTGTCATTGCGAACGAAGTGAAGCAATTCTTAGAGGTTTTCACCGCAATGCCAAAA
>DLND01000143.1:6866-7583 GCA_002476905.1 Flavobacteriales bacterium UBA7519 | reverse complement strand
TTATGATAAAAGAAAAAGAAAAATTTTTATAAATTTCTTTCTCATCAAAAACTTACCTAATTTTGAAAAATGCTTCAGATTCCGGAATATAAAATCCCAATTGTGGAGATCAAAACTGATTTTGATATTCAGATTTTTATCAAAAGAGAAGACCTTATTCATCCGAAAATTTCCGGGAACAAGTTCTGGAAACTCTTTTTCAATGTCAATCAATATTTGGAATCTAACCCTGAAAATCCTTTGCTGATTTCTTTCGGAGGCGCTTTTTCTAATCATATTGCGTCGGTTTCTGCATTCGGGAAACAATTTGATATTCCCACAATTGGAATCATCAGAGGAAATGAGTTAGAAAATAATTGGCAAAATAATCCAACACTTTCCGACGCTTCCAAAAACGGAATGCAACTCTTTTTTGTTTCCAGAGAAGATTATCAGAATAAAGAAAAATTAACACAAAAATTTTCCGAAAAATATCCAAACGCACTTATTATTCCCGAAGGTGGAAGTAATGAAATGGCGGTGGAAGGTGTCCGATATATGTTGGGAAATGACACCAAAGATTTTGACTATCTTTGCACAGCAGTTGGAACCGGAGGAACAATTGCAGGAATTTCCAAGTTTGCAGAAGAGCATCAAAAAGTTGTCGGAATCAAGGTTGTGAGAGATGATTCTTTGCAAAAAACAATTTCGGAATGGAGTAGGAGAAACAATTTTGAA
>DLND01000143.1:6510-6837 GCA_002476905.1 Flavobacteriales bacterium UBA7519 | reverse complement strand
TGAATTGATAGATGCAGATGAAAGTCGTTACGGAAAAATAACTGACGAGAATATCCGTTTTATAAATTGGTTTTATAAAGAATATGAGATTCCGCTTGATCCAATCTATACAGGAAAAATGATGCAGAAGATTTTTGATTTGGCCCAGAAAGCTTTCTTTCCAAAAGGTTCGAAGATTCTGACATTTCATACGGGCGGATTGCAGGGAATCAAAGGTGCGAATCAGTTTTTGAAAAGTAAAAATAGGCCGTTGATTGAGTTTGAAAGCTCGATTTTTTGACAAGATTTGTAAAGAAGTTGAAATCCCTAGCCCCGATAGTAGCGGCA
>DLND01000143.1:0-6412 GCA_002476905.1 Flavobacteriales bacterium UBA7519 | reverse complement strand
TTTTGGCATTGCGGTGAAAACTTCTAAAGATTGCTTCACTTCGTTCGCAATGACAAAAAAGATATAGCGGATAGCGGGATTAGCTCCTGAAAAATAAAGAATAAATATTATAAAATATTGAAAATGAAAAAATTATTGGCGATTGGTTTCGTTTGTGTTTTAGGATTTGCAAAAGCACAAACCTGGAAAACGGAAGACCAATATATCCAGAAGTTCGCGCCATACGCGGTGGAAGAAATGGAGAAATACAAAATCCCAGCGAGTATCACATTGGCACAGGGACTTTTGGAAACCGGAGGCGGACAAAGCCGATTGGCGCTGGAAGGGAAAAACCATTTCGGAATCAAATGTAAGGAAGAATGGACGGGGAAAACGATGAAACACACAGATGATTCTCCAAATGAATGTTTCCGTGTTTATGAAGACCCAAAACAGTCTTATGAAGACCATTCGATTTTCTTGGCGACGAGAAAATATTACACGAAATTGTTTGACCTTAATCCAAAAGATTACAAAGCTTGGGCTCACGGGCTTAAGAAAGCTGGATACGCGACAAATCCGAGATATGCGTACATCCTGATTGATAAAATCGAACGCTACAAACTGTATGAATTTGATAATACTTCTAAAGACGAGGTTTATTATGCGATTCTGAGATTGTATCCCAACCTGAATAGTGACGCAGTTTTTATGGCAAAACTAAGTCAGGAAAAGCAAAATGAAAAAGTGATTCCGCCAACAGTGAAAGTTCCTTATTCGCAAGGTTCTTATGCAAAAAAACAAGCGGAAGTTTCTGATAGGGTTGCCGCCAACACTAAAACAGCACTTTTGAAAAATATCCTTGTGAAAAATCATCCCAATGGTGATTTGAAGTTCTTTGTGATGCCTGTAGATGCAGATATGTCTGATATTGCTAAGAAGTTCGGGATCAGTGAAAAACGTCTGATGAAATATAATGAGTTGGAAGATTCTAAGCTGTCAAAGAATGATATCATTTTCTTGGAAGGCAAAAACTCTTCCGGAAACAAAGAGACTTACAAAGCAGGAATTGGCGAAACAATGCACGATATTGCTCAGAAATTCGGAATCAAATTGAAGAAATTGTATTCTAAAAATAGAATGGAAGCAGGGGAAGAACCAAGAGCCGGACAGGTGATCTATCTGCAAAGTAAAAAACCGAGATCTTAGTCGGAAGACAGAAGTCTGACGTCCAAAGACAAAAAACATAATATTTAATAACCTCCGGCTTCCGTCATCGGACTTCGGACAAAATAAACAACTATAATGTTATACCAAAGAAGTTCAGCGCTTTTTGAAGAAGCGTACAAATATATTCCAGGCGGTGTTAATTCGCCGGTTCGTGCTTTCAAATCTGTGGGCGGCGTTCCGCTTTTTATGAAATCTGCAAAGGGCGCTTACCTTACAGATGAAGATGACAGAACCTATGTCGATTATATCAATTCCTGGGGACCAGCGATTCTCGGTCACACACATCCAGAAGTTTTGGAAGCTCTGAAACTACAGGCTGAGAAAGGATTTTCTTTCGGAGCACCAACGGAATTGGAAACGGAGATTGCAAAATATATCGTAGAAAATGTTCCGAATGTTGACCAAATCAGAATGGTTTCTTCTGGAACTGAAGCTTGTATGAGCGCCATTCGTCTAGCGAGAGGCTACACGGAAAGAGACAAAATCATCAAGTTCGAAGGTTGTTATCACGGGCATTCGGATTCGTTTTTGATTCAGGCAGGAAGTGGAATGGCAACATTCGGAAGTCCTAATTCGCCAGGCGTTACTCAAGGTACAGCAAAAGATACTTTGCTCGCCGAATATAATAACATCGAACAGGTAGAAGAACTTTTCAAAAATAATCCTGAGCAGATTGCAGCGATTATCGTAGAACCGATTGCCGGAAATATGGGTTGTATTTTGCCGGAAAATCAGTTCCTTCAGAACCTTAGAAAACTTTGTGATGAGCACGGAACTTTATTGATTTTTGATGAGGTGATGACGGGATTCCGTTTAGCTTTTGGTGGAGCGCAGGAAGCTTTGGGCGTGAAAGTAGATTTGGTAACTTACGGAAAAGTGATTGGCGGCGGTTTGCCGGTTGGTGCTTTTGCTGGACCGAATGAAATTATGAACTGGCTTTCCCCAAGAGGACGTGTTTATCAAGCCGGAACTTTGAGCGGAAATCCTTTGGCAATGAGAGCTGGACTCAAAACGTTGCAATTGATAAAACAAGATGCAGATTTCTATAAAAAATTAGATAAAACAACCGAAACTCTGGATTTCGAAATTGGGAAAATCCTTAATGAGAAAGGAATTCGACACAGGATCAACAGAAAAGGAAGTATGATGTCAATTTTCTTTGATGTGACGTCTGCAAGTAACTTTAATGAAGTGAATAACTCCAATATTGGATTGTTCAACAATCTGTTTCATCAGGTTTTGGAACAAGGGATTTATCTTCCACCAAGCGGCTATGAGACTTGGTTTATTTCATCCGCAATTGGCGATACAGAGATTGATAAAACGCTGGAAGCTTTCAGGAAGTTTCAGTATTAGGTAGAGAAATTAATAGAAACGGGCTTTAGCCCGTTTTTTTATAGATGTCAATCTGGCTTTAGCCAAAATGGATCTGGGTTAATTTTGGCTAAAGCCGATTTCTATTTTGATTTCTATCATCGGGCTAAAGCCCGACGCAATTGAATTTCGATTCGAAAGGTTTTTGTGATTTGTTATACTTGCTAATAGTTACTAAGGTCACGGATTGCAAATCTGCGATAGCGGGTCTTTGAAGTACTTAATTTTAATCTAGCATTAATGCTTATTCGAAAACCGCATGTTTTATTTAGCGCAGAATCCTCCATTCTGCCAGACTGCTGTTAGTCGTAATTATTCGTAGTTTTTTATTGTCGCTAATAATTCTGTTTTGAAGTTATATATTTCGTCTAAAGATGCGATAAGTTTTTTCTCTCCGTTATCTTTTCCGTTGTTGAAAAGCTCAACATATTTATTTGATGAGTTAAAATGTAAGCGACAAATTGGCTTTCGGTTATTGTCGTCTAATAAAATACCAAAATATGATTGTGTGTCTCTAAAAGCTATTCTTGATGCAGGTAAAACTTCTCTCAAAATAGCTTTGATTATTTGAGAACCTTCCACTTCTTCTTCTGTTGTTATGAATTTTGGCATTTCAACATTTTCATCAATTCGTGCAATTTGTTCAACATTTTTTGATGGAACAGTTTCGTTGATATTTAGTGCATTTTTCAACCTAAAACTAATTGATTCATTGATGGAATTTGAAAACGCTTTTCTTGTATATTCTTTGAACGTTACTAATCTTGAAGCTGTCAGAGGTTTGGCGAAAAATCTGTTTACCAAAAGCCTCACGATTTCGTCAGATGGTTCTTGGAGTTCTTTTTCAAATTCGTTCCTAATTGCTTTTATGTATTTTAATGCTTCTGCTGAATCTAAAATTTCTTCTAAATTGTAACCATTTTTAGAAAATTTTTCAAGTATTTTCAAGCTGGAATCTTTTAGGTTAGATAAATCCAAGGTGAAAAATGGCTTTTCGTCCATTATGTTTGGTTTTTCTAAATCTGCATAAAAGTTATATTGATGTCCATTAGTCAAAACACCAAATCTGGATTTTGAAACGTGATAATA
The DNA here is from genome assembly GCA_002476905.1 of Flavobacteriales bacterium UBA7519. Classification (GTDB taxonomy): domain Bacteria; phylum Bacteroidota; class Bacteroidia; order Flavobacteriales; family Weeksellaceae; genus Epilithonimonas. The sequence continues at coordinate 2,740 of DLND01000143.1, read as the reverse complement.
TCTGTGAAGTTGAGAGTTATGTGCATCAACTTTTTCTTTCCAATGCTTACATTCGATAATTAAAATCGGTTCGCCGTCACGTTTGATTACGTAATCAATTTTTTCGCCTTTTTTTGTTCCGATGTCGCAAATAAATTCAGGAATCACTTCGGTCGGATTGAAAATGTCGTAACCTAAAATTTGTATAAATGGCATTACGAAAGCATTTTTAGTTGCTTCTTCTGTGTTGATTTGGTCTTTTAAAGAGTCAACTCTTTGATGTAATTGTTCTAATTTTAATTTTAAATCTGCTTCCATAAAAGTCATTTAGTTTGTGTGTTTAAATATAGTGTTTTTTTTATAGTTTTTATTTTGTGCGACCTGCCGGAAAACGTTACAGCTAACGTTACGAGGCTTGACGAAGGCGAGGTTCAATAGAATTACTAAACTTGAAACAAATGCTCAATCGAAGAACTTCAGCCCCGCTTTTGGCAAACCCTTTTTATCTGTCGTTCTTTTTTATCCGTTTGTTTGCCAGTTCAGATTATTATCCTAAATTTGTAACCATTGTCTAATGTTGTATAATTTGGTTATGAGTGAATATTTAACTATTTCGGAAACAGCAAAACTGCTGAACAAAAGTACAAAAACTTTACGTCGTTGGGATGATGAAGGTAAATTATCTGCTGTTCGTGAACCGATGAGTAATTATCGAGTTTATCGAAAAACGGAAGTAATGGAATTGTTCTCTGATTTTGTTCAGACTGACGCAAAAGAGCCTGTTTCTAATTTTGTTGAACCCAATTACGGATACAAAGTTTTGGAATTATTTGCAGGTGCAGGTGGTTTGGCTGTCGGAATGGAAAAAGCGGGTCTGAAATGTGTCGCACTTAACGAAATTGATAAATTCGCTTGCGCAACTTTGCGAAAAAATCGTCCGAATTGGAATGTTTTGGAAGGCGATATAAAAGACTTTGATTTTTCTGAATATTACGATAAAGTTGATGTTGTAACTGGCGGTTTTCCGTGTCAAGCTTTTAGTTATGCCGGTAAAAAATTAGGATTAGCCGATGCTCGTGGAACCTTATTTTATGAATTTGCAAGAGTTGTAAACGAAGTAAATCCACCGATTTGTATTGGTGAAAATGTACGTGGTTTATTAAGCCACGATAACGGGAAAACCTTGCAAGGAATGATTTCTATTTTAGATGAAATTGGCTACAATGTAGTTCCAGTGCAGGTTTTGAAAGCAATAAATTACAATGTTCCACAAAAACGAGAACGATTAATTTTAGTTGGAATACGGAAAGATATTAATTTGGCATACGAATATCCAAAACCATACAAGAAAATTTACAACTTAAAAGATGCTTTGAAAAAAGGCGAACTATATGACACAGATGTTCCAAAATCTGATGGTGCAAAATATCCGAAAAGTAAAATTGAAGTCTTAGATTTAGTTCCGCCAAAAGGTTATTGGCGAGATTTGCCTTTGGATATTCAAAAATCTTTTATGGGCGGAAGTTTTCATTTAGGTGGCGGAAAAACGGGAATTGCCCGCAGAATTGGTTGGGACGAACCTTGTTTAACTTTGACCTGTAGTCCTGCCCAAAAGCAAACCGAGCGTTGCCACCCCGACGAAACCCGACCTTTTACCGTTCGAGAATATGCCCGAATTCAAACCTTTCCAGACGATTGGAAATTTGAAGGTTCGGTTGCACAACAATACAAACAGATTGGAAATGCAGTTCCAGTAAACCTTGGGAAGGAAGTTGGTTATTCGATTGTGCAATTTTTGAATAATTATTACAGTTTGTCAAATCCTAAGTAATAGCTGTAATTTTCAAAAGTTATTTGGTCAAGAATTGAGCGTTTTGATTTTTCAGTTTCAGAAGTAATTTCGTCCAAAGCCGAATTTTCTTTGATATCTTGTTCCGATTGTGCCGAATTCATATAATCTGCGATTGCTTTTGGCAAAGCTCTGTACAACTGGAAAAGTGCATCATCTTGTCCAGAAAGCAATGCATAAAACTGGTCGCCCGAAATTTTAAAAACCCGTGAATGACTATATTCCTTTCCATTGATTTCGCCTTTCCAATGATGGTTGAAACTGCCTTTTGCTAAAATTTGAACCCAATAGCATTTCGCTTTTTTGTAATCATCCGCATAACGAGCCAATTTTTGAAAAAGTGCTTCTGCTGAACTACTGTTCATTGTATTGTGCTTATTTTTGATGTCAGCAAAAAGCGTGTCGTCCGTTGCCTTGATGTCAAAACCGCTCAAATTTCCAACTTCAAAACCCTTAATTCCTCCCAAAATCTGCTCGTGAAAAGTTCCGATTGAGTTATTTATGGACTTGTCAATTTGACGAAGAATTTCAGATTGGATTAAGTCGTCTTCGTTAATGTCATTGAACTTAGCATCGAAAGTCAATTTAATCGTATCAACTTTATTAGAATAAAAATTTCGCTTAGTAATATTGTTCTTGGCTCGCAAATAAGCTTTATGCAGATTTTCAATACAGTTCAATAAATGTTCATCCGATATAAAGTCTACATATTTATTTGCCATTACATTTCGTTGTTAAAATTAGGTTCCTAAATTACAAAATTTTAGTTCAATGATTTCCAATTGCTAATTTCTGCACTGTCGTTGGCAGAATGACATATAAAATCCAACTTTACGACCCGCGCAAATCCAAACTATTATTTTTCCCTAAAAATAAATCAAATAAACACATAACATAACTTTAATTCTCCCT
>DLND01000181.1 GCA_002476905.1 Flavobacteriales bacterium UBA7519 | reverse complement strand
TAAAACCCTCTGCTAAACAACTCCTGTTCTAACTCAATAAAATCGGCACTGGATATTTGCTTAATGTAACTTAAATCAGGTTTCCCCGTAACGATGGTATTCATTGTGAAGTTAAAAGAAGTCGGCTGATTGAATTTGCCTGTCTTGGTAGTAATTACAATAACCCCGTTTGCTGCTCTGGCTCCCCAAATACTCGCTGCAGAGGCATCCTTGAGAATGGTAATGTTTTCAACAATATTCGGATTTATATTCCCGAGGTCACCATCGTAAGGAAAATTATCAATTACAATCAGAGGTGATTTCGGTCCTCTGATTGTACTTAGCCCCCTTATCATAAACTGCGGTTTTGTTAAGGATGTCCCTTTATCCACGATGATTCCAACCGCTATTCCCGGCAAACGGTCTAGGACATTTGTGGAAACCTGATTTTTGAACAACCGATTGTCAACCTCAGTAAATGAGCCGGTAGCTCTTTCTTTAGGGATTTTCTGATATCCTGTTGAAAGGAGATTAACACCTTCAATTTCCTTTATTTTGTACTTAAGCCTAATTATAAAATTAGATTTATTCAACTGATCCACAGAAAATTCAACTGTCTCATAGCCGTTAAATCTAAATTTGACTTTTTTGCCTTCCTGTGTTATTGGAAGTTCAAATTTTCCATATTGGTCTGTGAGCGCAAGTTTGTCAGAATCTTCAAATGATACATTAACTCCGGTTAAGGGAAGATTAGTGGATTCGTCTATCACAGTTCCACGAAGCATTTTTTGGGCATGAAGTAATGATCCCAATATTATTAGCGTAATAAACAAAGATTTCTTCATATTGTTAATTTTGTTTTTGGTTATTTTCTTCAACTATCAGCATCAGAAGATTTCTTGAAGCCTCTATTAATTCAAGATCATATTGCAAAAGTTCTTTCTGCAGTTTTTCAACTGTTGTAATTGATGAGATTTGCATATCCACATTAGAAGTATAATTTGTTTCATCAATGATGGGTAATGAAATTGGTGTTTTGCCGTTCAACATATTTACCATGACAGAAAGTGGTGCATTCTGGATTATAGAGGGTGTTCGCGGAAATGTTGAAATTCTTTTCCCTCCCTTAGTTCTTATCTTATCTTTTTCAGATGTTCTTTTTAATACTAAACATTTAGTGGGAACAACTTTAAATTTTGATTTAAACCCAGTATAACGGTTAAGGTTATCAAGCATAAAATAATAAAGTGAATCTGCCTTTTTCTCTGGGACAATCAGATCCAAACTGTAAAGGTTATCTTTATCAATATAGTCGTCCGTCAACTGAAAAATTTTAGATTGATCCGCTACATTGATTACCGCCCTCTTCTCGTTGAAAAGTGCCACTTCTCCTTTCTGTTTAAAAATTTCCAGGCCTATCGCAAAGAGAATATCACCGAGCGGAAGGTTGCTGAACATTCTCCCATTAATTGCACCTGTAGGAGATTTTCTGAATGAACTTCCAGAACCAATTCCGTTAACGGCACCTTTTGAAAGAATAAAATAGTTTTGCAGTGTTGTGGCATCATTATCAAAATAGCTTTCTTTAAGAAACAAAGGCTTAGAGGCATCCATCTGCTGTATATTCTTGAGGGAAGATTTTTTTTCCTGCAAAATATCACTAACTGATTCCGCTGAAAGCTGACCGGCATCAGTTGCACTCACAACTCTCCCGTCATAAATCCAAATCAGGTATGGAACTCCAAAATGTGGAAAATACTTAGTAAGATTGGAATCGTCTGTTACTGAAATTAGATCTGTATATTTTCTGCCGTATTCCCCCTGGAAAAACTTTGCAATTAAACTTTTTGGCTGTTCTGAAATAGGCAATATGATCGCTCTGTTTTTAAACTGATTATTGATTTCAGCTACTTTTGGAATATTTTTTAGACAGGCTGAACAATTACTTGCCCAAAACTCAAGAATTACCAGACGTTCTTTAAAATCTGAAAGACTTATAGTTTCTTTTGTTCCGTTGATCAATTTAAGTGGATGAAACCGGAGGTTTTCAGGGATTTTTTCACCTGGAAGCAATGATTTTATTTCTGGATTTTTTGAGAGTGGCTTCTTATTCTGTGCTGTAACTTGAGTCCTTAATGTACTCAATATCAAGACAAGGCAACCCCATCCCAAATACTTCAGGAAGATTTTCATAGTTTTGTAAAGTTTTAGTTAGAAAATTAAGACTATGCTCTTCTCTGCATGATTACCCCATAATATGCAGGAAGGGCTTTTTGTTTTGGAAAATTATTACATAGGCTTTTGTTTTAAAGCCTTGCCAATGAGAAAAACGATACTTACTCCATTATCCAAAATCATCAGATGGCTTTTCTCAAATGCAAAGCCGATTGATATGAAAATAAAAACTAAATGAAGCACTTTGGCCGCAACAGTTGTGCACACTGCTGTAGAGGTCTAATCTTAGCGAGACTTATTAAAGAGTTTTCGATGAACGCTGAGTGTACTGCACAAAAAAAGGCGTGGAACTCAACTTACCGACTGGGGGTACTGGTATACCTTGGAACGATAAGAGAGCCCACGCCCGGGACGTGAGCCTTCTACTTATCCTCTCGTTCCTTAAATTACCAGTTTTCCAGTCGAGATTCAAAGCGAAGCTTCAATATTTTTTTAGAAGTGTCGCAAAATTACATTATTGATGCAATCTTAAATACAAATATAGTATTTATTTTAATATAACACATATATGTGTCGAATAAAAATATAAATATTTTCAAAATTTACTAAATGAAGGAAAGAAATTTTGAAAATGTAAAAGATTGTATCGGTAAAATAATTCTGGTGCACCGAATGAGAAAAAATTTGTCACAGTTTCACATTGCTAGTGAAATAGGTGTTTCTTCAAATCAAATAGGTAGAATCGAAAGAGGTGAAACCAATCCAACAATTGAAACTCTTTTTAAAATTTCTGATTACTTAGGCATCGATTTCTCACAACTTTTTTTACCGCTTACTGAGCAAAAGTTAAAGGAAATTATTTCAGAAATAGATAATTTAAGAAGTTTGCAAAAATCTAAGAGTGTTTAAAAATTTCTAAGATGTTCATCCGAAGGAGTTGTTGGATTTTGAGGTATCTACCATAAAATCTAAATAATTTTAGCCCCAAAAAATCTAATTTTTTATTAAAATTAAAAGCTTGGCAGATAAATGCGTTATTTTATAACGACAAAATTTTTCATGTCTCTATTGCAAATTAATGGGATTGTTATGCTGATTAAAACTGAAAAAGGAACTAGAAAGTGCGTTATATCACTTTCTTAGCAGATTTTTTTCCAAAATCCAATTTTTCTTTTAACATCTGCATATCCTCACTCACTTTAGCATCCAATATTTTCGCATAATGCTGTGTCGTCTTAATGCTTTTATGGCCAAGCATTTTACTTACACTTTCAATAGATACACCGTTTGACAAAGTAACGGTGGTAGCAAAGGTATGTCTTGCGATGTGGTAGGTTAATTCTTTGTTAATTCCACACAAATCAGCAATTTCCTTTAAATAGGCATTCATTTTTTGATTGCTTAGAACCGGCAAGAGTTTTCCGGTATTGAGACAGGTTTTGTGTTCCTTGTATTTTTGAATAATATCTTCCGCGTGCGGAAGTAATGGAATATTAGAGGTGGTTTTAGTTTTTTGTCGTTTCGTGAAAATCCACTTATTGCCATCTAACCCAAGATTGATATTTTTATGGGTCAATTTCTTTGTATCAATATAGGCAAGACCTGTAAAGCAACTAAAAAGGAAAATATCTCGAACTTGAGAAAGACGCTCATTTTTGAAATTCTTTGTCGAAAGTCGTTCCAATTCATCCTCATTTAAAAATACACGAGTAAATTAATTGAATTTAGATTGATAATTGAGATATGGATCTTTATCAAGCCAGCCATTCGCTAAACAAATCCGAATAATCTTTCCAAAATTTTTCAAATATTTCACCGCCGAATTATTGTTGCAACCTTTTTCTGTTTGTAGATAAAACTCAAAATCGTTAAGAAAGGCGTAATCAATTTTCTTTATATCAATATCATTGGTTTTGAATTTCCATTTTAAAAATGCTTTGGTGTGGCTCATACAGGTTTTGTACCTACCAAGTGTTCCGATGGCAAATTCTTTACCCACCAATTTTTCCATCCTATTGTTATGATCTTGAAAAATTGGGAGGAGCATTCTGCTTTTGATATCCGTTCCGAGTAATTTATTTTTGAGCGATTCACAAGTGATCAAGTCTTTATCCTTCATCAACTCGTGGTAGGCGTCATATACCCTCTGTTCAAAAGTTTTAAGGTAGAAATTAAACGATTTAATCGCTTCGGAATTTCCATTCAACTTCTGACCAGCCGAATTCCATAAATGTGGTTTTGTGGTTCTTTTAACGCTTATTTCGGTAACGCGTCCATCGATGGTAATTCGTAAATAAATTGGAGCTTCACCTTGGGAGTTTATCTTCGTTTTTTTGACGTAGAAAAGTAGGTTGAAAGATTGGTTCATTTTGCTGTATCATTTTGGAGTTAAAATTAATCTGAAATAAACCCTGCTACAAGATGTTCAATCTTTGAATAAGCCCTTGCACAGGTGTTTTTCAAACTTTCCAGTGACCCTTTTTCAACCTTCTCGATAGGTCACTGAATAGGTCACTGACAGATTGTGAAAATTTGACTCTTTTTGATACCGGCATAAAACAAAAAATGCAGTAAAACCTCTATTTTACTGCATTTTGTATTACTTTGTTGTAATAGTTGCGATCCGGACGGGACTCGAACCCGCGACCTCCGCCGTGACAGGGCGGCATTCTAACCAGCTGAACTACCGGATC
>DLND01000026.1 GCA_002476905.1 Flavobacteriales bacterium UBA7519 | reverse complement strand
AACCTGCTGAATCCGCAGGAAAGACGCGTGGCACTGAAGCTTCTCGGGTACGAGGCAGATTCCATTGCGCGTCTGATGACTCCTTATTATGTCCAGATCCGAAAAGAATGGACGGTTAAAAGATGTTTTCAGCAGATTAAAAAAGTAGGGAAAAAAGTCGAGACGCTCAATTTTCTTTATGTGGTAGATGAGCGAAACCGCCTTATAGATGATATCACCATTGGCTCTCTTTTGTTGGCAGATGAAGATCAGCTGATATCCGAACTTTGTGACAATCATTTTGTAGCAATCACCACAACAACCTCCAAGGAAAATGCGGTTCCGTATTTTGAAAAATATGACCGAAGTGCACTTCCAATCATTACGGAAAATGGGGTCTTGGTGGGCATTGTGACCATAGACGACATCTTGGATCAGATTGAACAGCAGAACACCGAAGACATACAAAAGTTTGGTGGTCTGGAAGCGCTGGATGTACCGTACACACAGACTTCTCTGCTGGAAATGGTAAAAAAAAGAGGAATGTGGCTGATTATTTTATTTTTTTCAGAAATGCTCACCGCTTCGGCAATGGGTTATTTTGAGGATGAAATACAGAAAGCGGTTGTACTGGCGTTGTTTGTTCCATTGATTATTTCCAGTGGCGGAAATTCCGGGTCACAGGCTGCAACATTGATTATCCGTGCAATGGCGCTTCAGGAAATTGGACTGAAAGACTGGTGGTATGTGATGAAAAAGGAAATCTTCACAGGATTATTCCTAGGAAGTATTCTTGGGATTATCGGCTTTTTGAGAATTATGATCTGGCACGAAACAGGATTGTTTAATTATGGAGATTACTGGCCATTTGTAGGTTTGAGTGTTGGTGTTTCACTCATTGCGATTGTTCTTTGGGGAACACTTTCTGGATCTATGGTTCCTTTCATCCTTAAAAAGCTGAAACTAGACCCTGCGACTTCTTCCGCACCTTTTGTGGCTACTTTAGTTGATGTAACCGGACTTATTATTTATTTCTCCGTTGCCGGATTATTCCTTACCGGAAAGCTTCTTTAGGAGTTTAAACTTTCTTTGTATGACACAAGACGCCTACTTGGCGAAGCGCGCCCCGGCCTGAATGGAGCTCTTTTTCTGTTATTGCGATTATACAAAGTTTCTACATTTGGGTGAACGGTGTCCGCAATGACAGAAAAAAGCGGGAATGGAGGACGGATCTAGGCGCCCAAAACTAACAAGGCAATCTTATTCAAAAAAAAATGCCACCTCTTGGAGATGACATTTCTTATTGTTTTGATTGGTGATAATTACTTAGCGTAATTGTCCGTGTAATCTTTTTGTGAAGCTAAAATCACTTTTTTTGCGTGTTCTGCCCCATAAACCAAGTCGATTTTAACTTTTGCAGGTTCAGTTGGCATGTTTTTATAACTTAGGAAATAGTGAAGCAAACGATTGACTTCTGCTTTCGGTAATTCCGAAATATCTCTGATGTGTCCGTAAACCTGATCTTCTACCAATACAGCGATGATCTTATCATCTGCTTCGCCTTTGTCAATCATCTGGAATCCACCGATTGGAATAGCTTCCATTAAAATGTTTCCAAAAGTGATATTGTGAGAGCTCAGAACGCAAATGTCCAACGGATCGTGGTCTCCTTCTGTAACGTCTGTAGCACCTGTAGCCACTGCGAGATTTTTTACTTCTTCTTCGCAATACGTTCTCGGGATAAAACCATACAATGCTGGAATGATATTGGAAAATTTCTGAGGACGATCTACTTTCAGATATCCTGTTTCCTTGTCCACTTCATATTTTATAGTATCTGTAGGAACAATTTCTACAAAAACGTTTACCACCTCAGGCGCTTTTTCTCCGGCAGAGATCCCGTGCCAGGGATGTGCTTTAAAATTAGGAATCATGTTTATTTATATTATTTTGTTTAATTCTTTTCTTAGATTTTCGATAGTGTCTGAAATATAATCTTCCGAATTTACATAGCTTATTAGAAATACTGTTTTGAAATCTTCCAATCCAGAGTTTTCATTCAGCTCTTCATAAGTTTTTCTCAGAAGTTGCGTGACATTATTTTTACTTGTTACAATATCCTGCCAGGAAGATCTTGAGATGTACAATTGCTGGGAAGCGTTATATTCGAATTCTTCATTGATGTTTTTTTCTGTGAGGTACACAAACTCGTGCGGCTTCAGATTTTTGTCAAACTTCATGACGAGGTTAGAAGGCTTCAAACGCTCCAGAAATAGTGTCATTCTTTCCAGCGCATGGAATTTGATTTCATTATTGGATTTGGTAGCCAGAAACTTAATTTCCTGTTTTTTGAGCCTTACAAAGGCATTCACAAACTGTTTTGCAAAAACTAAAAATGGGAATGCGATGACAGCTGCAACAGCGTAAGGTAAATAATCTGAATCAAACATATCTCAAATCGGACTGCAAAATTAATGCTTTTTGATTAGAAAATAAATTATTTATCTAAGAAAGAAGATTTTCTTCAGAATTTGAATCAATACTTCTTTTTTACTGTTAGAAACTATAGGATATTTGTAAGCTATAGCACCAAATCGTTCATTGAATTTTGCAACGTTTTCTACATCACTTCCCATAAAATCAAAATCTTGATCTGCAATAGTTTTTTTTAAGTAATTATCAATAACTATAGATGGAATATTGGTGTTAGATAAAGGGTTTTTATTAACGAAAAGACTGAGATAATGATTGGTTTTACCACAATACAAACCAGCCATAGATTCTATTTGATTTTTATATTCTAGGATCTCAATATTCATAAGTTTTTGCTCATACAAAGTTTGCATCAAATCAAAATAAATGCTGGCATCTTCCTTTTTTTTGATTCCCTTCATATTTTCCACAAAAAATGCCTTGTCTTCGGATTTTAAACTATTGCGAAATATGATATTGTTTTCCAAATCACCAATTATCCTTACATTTCTCCTTCTGTGGATACTATATCTTTTTTTGACTTCAGAATATTGATCTTTTGGAATAATGTAAGATTTTTTCAATCCAATATTTGAAACTTCATTATTTCCATTAAAAGCATAAAATAAAACAATGTAATTATTTGTAAGATAATTATAGAATAGATTATTAATATATACAGAATCCTGATTGGAGAATATTCCCAATTGTTGACAAAGTTTTGGCATTAGAACAATTTTAAAACCAAATTTGACTATCAAAGGAACAGGCATTACAGCTTCATAATCATCATAAATGATTAATTCCCAACTTTTTTTTGTTACGATATCCAGAAATTCTCTTTTTGCGTAATCCGAATTTTGTAAAGAATTTTCTATACAAGCATTATATTTATCAAAATCAATTTCGTGATATTTCAGTCGTTTTATCATTATAAAATCCCTTCTTCTTTGAAACTGTAAAACTGATTTTGAGCAATAATCAGATGATCTAGCAATTCGATATCAAGCAGTTTTCCAGCTTCCTTTATTTTATTGGTAATATTAATGTCCTGTTGACTAGGCTTCAGACTACCAGCTGGATGATTATGAGCGACGATAATTCCGGTAGAAAAATGCTCGAGAGCTGTCTTGAAAATAACTCGTACATCAGCAACAGAACTTGCAATTCCGCCACGGAAAAGACAGTTTTTATAGAGAATTTTATTCTGATGGTTTAAAAAAATAATCCAGAATTCTTCCGTTTGCAGGTCAGAAAGATGAGGTTGCAATATCTCAAAAGCCTCTCGGCTGCTAGTAATTTGTTGTCTTTCTAAAACTTCCTGCTGAGATTTCCTGTTTCCAATTTCCAAAGCTGTTGCAATAGAAATGGCTTTTGCCTCGCCTACGCCTTTAAATTTCGTCAAATCTTTTATGTTGAGCTGACTTAGTCTGTGCCAATTGTTTTCCACCGAATTTAAAATTCTTCTTGCCAATTCAACAGCGGACTCCTCACGATTTCCACTGCCCATAATAATAGCAAGCAATTCGGAATCCGAAACTGCAGCTTTTCCTTTCAGCAGGAATTTTTCTCTTGGGCGGTCGTCTTCCGCAAGGGATTTTATGCTCAAAGTGGTTGAAAATAATTAAAGATTGTTAATAATCTGTCCGTCCTTCATCACCAGCTTCCTGTCTGTGCTCTCTGCGAGAATAGGATTGTGCGTCACAATGACAAAGGTCTGTTTATATTTATCCCTCAAATCAAAAAATAACTGGTGAAGTGCATCAGCATTTTTAGAATCCAGGTTTCCTGTCGGTTCATCGGCAAATATAATTTTTGGCGAATTGATTAAAGCTCGTGCTACAGCAACCCTTTGCGCTTCACCTCCGGAAAGTTCAGATGGTTTATGATGAAGTCTTGCTGCAATATTTAGATCCTCAAATAGGGAATGCGCCTTTTCGATTACTGTTTTTTCGGGAATACCGGCAATTCTGGTAGGGAGCAACACATTTTCAAGTGCTGTAAACTCAGGTAAAAGCTGATGATTCTGAAATACGAAACCGATATTTTTGTTACGGAATTTTGACAATTCTTTATCTTTCATTTTAAGGTAAGAATTGCCGTCTAAAGCAATTTCAGTATTGAATTTTTCAATTTCCGAAGGTTTATCCAATGTTCCTAAAATCTGAAGTAGCGTTGATTTTCCCGCGCCTGATTCTCCAACAATGGAAATCACTTCGCTTGGTTTGATATGGATATCAACACCTTTTAGAACCTCCAGGGTTCCGTAGAATTTATGTATATTTTTTGCTCGAATCATAATTTTGCCTTTAGCTTCTAGCGACTTGTTTTTAGCTTTTTATTAAAATATTAACCACAAAAGTCACAAAAGTTTTATGATAATGTAATTTCTTTTTTGTTCGCAAGATTTAGTTTCTATAACTCCTTTGTAGTTTTTGTGCTTAAAAAAATATTTTCTTGAATCTTTTGCCTTGATTCTTGTTTCTTTCTAAATCTTCGTCAATTTAGCAAATTTCAGAATAAGATTTTTCTCTCCTTCATTGCTGAAAATGACCTTGGCTTTGATGTTCTGAGGATCAGTTCCATCCAGAAATGTCACTTCCCCAACACCGAAACGGTCGTGACGAACTCTGTCGCCCACTTCTATATCTTCTGAAGAAGATCCGCTTGGATTGATTATTTTAGCAGTTGCTACAGGTTTTAATGTTTTCTTTACCGCAGGAATAGTCTCATTTCTTGCCAGAGTTTTTTTCTCTTCCTTCTTTTTGAAAAAGCGTGGTTCAGAAGGTCTTTCATCGAAAATGTTGGAACTGATTCCGGAATTATTCACGAATCTCGCTTCCAGCATCGGATTAATGAATTCGATGTATTTTGAATCTACCTCGCTCAAAAATCTAGAAGGCTCAGAATCGGTAATTTTTCCCCATTGAAAACGTGAGACAGCATAGGTGAAATAAGCTTGTTTCTCTGCTCTTGTTAATGCAACGTAAAACAGACGTCTTTCCTCTTCCAGTTCTTCTCGGGTAGATGAGCTCATAAAACTCGGGAACAGATTTTCTTCCAAGCCTACAAGGTAAACTACGGGAAATTCTAATCCTTTGGATAAGTGAATGGTCATCAGCGATACTTTATCACCATCATCTTTATCATTCTGAGTATCAGATGACAACGCAATATTCTCTAGGAAATTGGAAAGGCTCGGGTCGCCGTCCTCAATCTGTCTCTGTTCTTCAATAAAACCTTGCATCGAGTTCAGTAACTCCTGGATATTTTCTACACGTGAAATTCCTTCCGGTGTTTGATCTTCTTTTAAAAATTTAATCAAACCGCTTCGTTTTGCAACTTCCATGGCGACATCATAGACGGTTTCAGTTTTCAGCATCACCTGGAATGCTTTTATCATCGCCCAAAAATCGCCGAGCTTGGTAATAATTCCGTTATTCAGACCTAATTGGGGTGCATAAAAGCCGAGATTGTCCAAAACCTGAGTTATCGGGATGCTGCGAGAATCTGCAAAAACAATCAGTTTATTTTGAGTGGTCTCACCAATGCCTCTTGCCGGATAATTTATGATTCTGGATAAGGCTTCGGAATCATTTTCATTAATCAAAATCCTTAGATAAGCCAATAAATCTTTGACTTCTTTTCTTTGGTAGAAAGACAATCCGCCATAAACTCTGTAAGGAATATTTTTTTTCCTGAGCGCATCTTCAAAAGCTCTGGTTTGCGAATTGGTACGGTAAAGGATCGCAAAGTCCGAGAATTTTCTCTGTTGCGTGTTATGAAGTTCGAAGATATTGGCCGATACAAAATTGGCTTCATCCGCATCGGAAAGACTTCGGTAAACTTTTATCTTCTCCCCGACTTCATTTTCACTAAAAACATTTTTCTTGAATTGTTGAAGATTTTTGGAAATCACGACATTGGCTGCATCTACAATATTCTGTGTAGAGCGGTAATTCTGCTCCAGAGAAACAGTGACTGCATCGGGATAATCTTTCTTGAAATTCAGGATGTTATAGATGTTTGCACCACGAAAAGAATAAATCGACTGTGCATCGTCACCAACTACACAGATATTCTCGAATTTCGATGCTAAAGCTTTGACAATCAAATATTGAGAATGATTTGTATCCTGATACTCATCAACCAAAATGTATCGGAATCTGTCTTGATATTTGGCTAATACTTCAGGGAAACGTGTCAGTAATTCGTTGGTTTTCAGTAATAAATCATCAAAATCCATCGCTCCATTTTTGAAACAAGCCTCCACATACTTTCGGTAAATCTCGCCAATCAGCCTCATGTTAGCTCTTTCGTCTGCTTCCATCAACTCTGGATTATTGAAATAGGCATTGACAGTTATCAGGTTATTTTTATACTGAGAGATTCTCGAAAGAACCTTTTTAGCTTTATAAACCTCCGCATCTACACTCATATCCTTGATGACTTTTTTCAGGACATTCAAAGCATCCTGAGCATCATAAATGGTAAAGTTGGAAGGATAGCCGAGATAATGCGCTTCGCTTCTCAAAATTCTCGCAAAAACAGAGTGAAATGTTCCCATCCAAAGTGAACGTGCATCGCTCACGCCTACGACTTTTGCGATACGTTCTTTCATTTCTTTGGCCGCCTTGTTCGTAAACGTCAGAGCCAGAATATTGAAAGGGTCAATTCCATTGGTAATAAGATGAGCAATCCTCATCGTCAGAACTCGTGTTTTGCCGGAACCTGCGCCTGCCAAAACCATCAAAGGTCCTTCTAATGTTGTAACTGCTTCAAACTGTGGCTCATTCAATCCTTTCAGATAATCCATTCTTGTCTCAAAATTTTAAGGTAACAAAAATAGCGATTTTTAAGCAATTTATCATTGCATCAGAAGTTGATATTGGATGATTATTATTAATTTTGCATTGGCAAAAATAACAAGTTATGACTGCCAAAATCTAATTCTAAAGTAAAAGACAATCCATTGAAAATCAATTATATTAAAGAAGAAATCAGTTCTTTTTTTGTACTGAAATCTTCGCCCAGAAGTTGGCATATTCCTTTTCTTGCAGGATTTGCAGTGGGAATCCCATTATTATTCGGTTATTTTTTTGCAGATGTTAGGTCGGCTTTGACAGCAAGTTTAGCGGGTTTAGTTATTCTATACATTCCGAATAGCAAAGATATTTTTGAGATAATGATGAAAATGTTTGTTTGCTCTTTTGGGATGATTATTTCTTACATTTTCGGATTGGTTTTTAGTTTTAATATGTGGATTGCGCCTTTTGCTTTCGGGATTTTTTCGGCAATTGCTTATTACATCGTGAGATATTTCAATCTGAAACCACCTGGAAGTTTTTTCTTCATCATGATGGCATCAATGGCAATCGGACTTCCACATCATCCAGAAGCTATTCCTCAGAAAATCGGAATTTTCACTATCGGAACTCTTAATGCTTGCCTCATCTGTTTGATTTACAGCTTGATGAAAAACAAAAAAGAATCAAAATCTTCTTTAACAACTTTTCAAATCAATCCTTACGTCAACCTTGTAGAATCGTTTATTATTGGCATTTGTATGTTTGCGTCTGTTTTAGTTGGACAGATTTTCAAATTAGAATATCCTTATTGGATCCCAATTTCCAGCTTAGCAGTGTTACAAGGTGTAAACCGATATCATATTTGGAAAAGAGGCTTGCACAGAATTATAGGAACCATTATCGGACTAGGAATTGCTTGGTTTATCTTTTCTTATGTGAACAATATTTTGTGGATTTGCATTTGTATTATCACACTTCAAATTATCGTCGAAATGTTGATTACAAGACATTATGCCTTAGCTGTAATGTTTCTGACACCGATGGGAATTTTACTTGCAGAAACTGGAAGTTCTACTGCACTTGATCCCAATTATCTTTTAAAAATGAGATTGTTGGAGATTTTAATTGGCAGCGCGATTGGTTGTATTGGCGGTTGGTTTTTGTATAATGAGAGAATTAGATTCAGTTCAATAAAGAATTTGAGAAAATCAAAAATTGTTCTGAGTAAAAGTTTTTTAAAATAAAGTTCTTAAAGTGCTTTTAATAACTGGATTAATTCTTCCGAAATATTTTCTTTTATATAATTATTAAAATCAAAAGCCTGATTGCTAACTTCTGAAAATTGAGTTAGCAAATCCGTTTTTTCTTTGATGATAAACTTTTAATCTGACGCGTAAATTTTTGGGAAAATAGCAGGTTTTGCATATTTGATGGCGTCTCCAATGTTTCCACTGATCTTTGTTTTTCCGTAGATTTCTTTGATAGAGAAAAATTCAGTTTCTTTTTGAATTGGGCAATATAAAACATCAGCTTTCATCATCCAATCATCAAAAATATCCTGGTTTATTTTATTTTCAAAGTATTGTATAGTAATAAATTGCGGAAGTTTATCTGAAATTAACTTTATATTTTTCAATTCCTTTCCTGCTGCTTTTCCCAGTAAAATAATCTTGTAATTAACTCCGATATCTCTGAACTGTTTTAGTTTTTCAAAAAATGAATAATAATCTCGCCTGCTTTGTGAGACTGTGCCGGGAATCACAATTTTTATAGTGTCAGATTCTGACTCGCTGGAATTAAATTCATTAAAATAAATGGGCAGAAATTCTAAGTTATTATTTTTTGACATCTGCTTATCTATTCCCAACAGATAATGCGACTGTTGATAAACTTTTGGAGCATCCAATAAAGATTCTTTCAGGAGTAACTTTAGTCTGTATTTAAAATCTTTTTTGAAAATACTTTTTAGCAACTGCCATTTGGAAGATTTGGTAAAATTTAGGTTGTGAACAATAATAGCAGTTTTGAATTTTCCAACAATTGTTTTGTATAGATTAAAATGCCTGTGGACAGTTCCAATGATAATCAAATCGTATTTTTTCTGTTCCAGGGTTTCAAAAAGCGCTGAATTATCGGTTAAGAAAATGTTTTCAGTGTGAATGTCGAGGATCTTAAAAATCTTTTCCGAGAAATAAAAATCAACACATATTTCTGATGAATCCTTGGTTAATTCATAGAAATTAGCCGCTAATTCGGCATGGGTATCGAGTTCTATGTATGCAATTTTTTTCATTTTTTGCTAACTACAATATTTGGAACTATACCCCATTGCAAACGAATCCTTTTTTGCGTTAGAATTTACCGAGCAAAAAAGATTAACTCCATCAAACTGCTTTGTTGGGTTTGAAGTGGAATGCGGGAAATAGCTTTCGAAAATCATAATCCAAAATTACTTAAAAACTCCTTCCAGCGCAGGTTCCGTATAAATCGGATCTCATCTTCTGTAAGATTTAATTTTTCTTTTTGCTTAAGAAAGGAATTAATTGTGATAAAAAATTCTTTAGCAGAACGGTTTTTAAAGCTCGATTTTGCCGCAGAAATCATTGCCAGAGGCAAATTTAAACCAATATTATAAAAATATTGTCCTAGTTTTTCTGCTTTCTGATCTTTGTATTTGTAAGCTGTCGGGCGCAAATGTTTTACCCAAAGGTCTTTAATCGTAACAACGTCCCAACCGTGTTTTTTTGCTAATAAAATATCAAGATTGTCCCAGCCTAGCACGGTTCTTAAACCTTTC
>DLND01000033.1:426-2565 GCA_002476905.1 Flavobacteriales bacterium UBA7519 | reverse complement strand
TGATGACGATGATGAAATGCCATTCTAATTTTCTGTTTTGAGTTTAAAAGTCGAAATCTTTACAGACGGTGCGTGCAGTGGAAATCCCGGTCCTGGCGGGTATGGAATCCTGATGCGTGTTCCCGAAAAAAAATATCAGAAAACTTACTCCAAAGGCTTTCGTAAAACCACCAACAACCGAATGGAACTGATGGCGGTAATTGTAGCACTCGGTAATCTGAGAACATGTGACAACGATGTCCATATTTATACGGATAGCAAATATGTAGCTGATGCCATTAATCAAAAATGGATTTACGGATGGATTAAGCGAGGCTGGAAAAATGTAAAAAATCCTGATCTCTGGCAAGCTTTTTATAAACTTTACCAACTTCACAATCCCAAATTTCATTGGATCAAAGGTCATGCAGGTCATCCAGAAAATGAAATCTGCGACCAGCTGGCTGTCGCTGCTTCTAAATCCGGAAATTTAGAAATCGATACTTTTTTCGAGAATCAAAATGATGGTGGAATGTTTTAAGCGTTCCAGAAATCCCTGTCAAGACTTCTATATTGTATCGCTTCCGAAATATGATCTCCTTGGATATTTTCCGAATTTTCTAAATCTGCAATCGTTCTGGCGACTTTCAGAATACGGTCATAAGCTCTCGCAGAAAGATTGAGCTTTAGCATTGCTGTTTTAATGAGTAACTGCGAATATTCATCCAGCTCACAATATTTTTCAATTTCCTTTGGACCCATTTGGGCATTATAACTGATCTCCAAATCTTTGTAACGTTCTGTTTGAGCATTTCTGGCTTTGATTACACGGTTCCTGATGCTTTGGCTGCTTTCACCTTTTCTTTTTTCAGCTAGCTGTTCATATTCAACTTTCGAAACTTCGATATGGATATCAATCCGGTCTAGAAGAGGTCCCGATAATTTGTTCATATACCGTTGCATTTCCAATGCTGATGAAGTATTATTGGGATCATCTGGAAAATATCCGCTTGGACTTGGATTCATACTGGCAACCAGCATAAAACTCGCTGGATATTCTATGGTAAACTTTGCGCGGGAAATTGTAACAACTCGGTCTTCCAAAGGCTGTCTCATTACTTCCAAGACAGCTCTTTTAAATTCTGGCATTTCATCTAAAAATAAAACGCCATTATGAGCTAAGGAAATCTCGCCAGGCTGAGGATAACTTCCTCCGCCAACTAATGCAACATCCGAAATCGTATGATGCGGAGAGCGGAAAGGCCGAATGGTCATCAGTGAAGTTTCTGCGCCCATTTTTCCCGCCACAGAATGTATCTTTGTGGTTTCCAAAGCTTCCTTCAGGCTAAGTGGTGGCAAGATACTCGGCAGGCGTTTGGCAATCATCGTTTTTCCACTTCCGGGTGAACCAATAAGGATAATGTTATGTCCGCCAGCAGCCGCAACCTCCATAGCGCGCTTGGCAGCTTCCTGACCTTTGACCTCATCAAAATCAAATGGAAAATGATCAATTTTATCCTGAAATTCCTTCCTTGTATCAATCTCAAACTTCTCTAAAGGGACTTCATCATTAAAAAACTCAATAACTTGTTTGATATTCTCCACACCATAAACATCAAGATTATTGACAATGGCTGCTTCTCTTGCATTTTGTTTTGGAAGAATAATGCCTTTGTAACCATCTTCTCTCGCTTTGATGGCAATAGGTAAAACACCTTTTATCGGCTGAAGTCCGCCATCAAGGGACAATTCTCCCATAATAATGTATTCTCCTAAACTGTCTGCTTTGATCAAATCCGACGCTGCGAGAATCCCCAAAGCAATACTCATGTCATAAGCAGAACCTTCTTTCCTAAGATCTGCTGGCGCCATATTAATTGTAATTTTCTTACCTGGAATTTTGAAACCAGAATTTTTAAGAGCTGCAGAAATCCGGTAACTACTCTCTTTGATGGCGTTGTCAGGCAATCCCACAAGATGATAGCCCACCCCAGTATCTACATTGACTTCTATGGTAATAATCTGTGCAGAAACGCCGTGTATGGCGGCTCCATAAACTTTAACAAGCATTTGTTTTTTATTTGTCTTAAAAATAAAAAAACTCTTTGATAAATACAAAGAGTTGATAAATTCTTATTGATTTTTTTAAAATCACATAAA
>DLND01000033.1:0-317 GCA_002476905.1 Flavobacteriales bacterium UBA7519 | reverse complement strand
TTTTTTTAAAATCACATAAATCTTTCTCCTTTCTTAAGATTCTTCAAATCTAGAACATAATCTTTGATAAGCTGATCATTTTCTCTTGGACAGATTAGTAAGGCTTTTTCTGTATCTACAATAATATAATTTTTCAAACCATCGATTATTGCAGCTTTGTTCTGATTTTTGATTCTAATAACGTTTCCTTTGGAGTTGTAAGTCAACACATTTTTGGAGTTGATGGCGTTATTATCATCATTTTTATCCGCATTGGTGTAAACCGACGTCCAAGTTCCTAGATCGCTCCAGCCAATATTTGCAGGAATTACATAAAC
>DLND01000025.1:493-15726 GCA_002476905.1 Flavobacteriales bacterium UBA7519 | reverse complement strand
TTGCCAATCTGAGAATCCAGCTGCGAAAGTCTGTCATAGTAACCTTGGAAATATTTTTTAAGCCCACCCTGTGAAGAGTATTTTGCCTCGTTTATAAGTCTGTTAATTTCTCGCATCGGCTCAGAGTTGGGTGTGTAAATCTGGGCAAGTTCTCTTCTTTTTGCATAAAGTTGCTTTAACTCAGATACGGATGCGTTGAAGCTGCCATCTTCTATTCCTGCAACATTTAGGCTTATAATCTTTTCAATATTGTTGGTATTAACAGAATTCCGGATGTCATTTAAAGATTTAATTTTGGCGGTAAGTTCTGCCTTTTGGCTTTCCAGCGTTGTGAGTTTTTCTAACGTCTTGGAGTCTATATTCTCCATATCGAAAAGCCTATTATTGATTTTTAGCCTATTCAGAACATTAGCACTGGAATCTAATTTTTTTCTTATAAGTAATAGATTCTCATTCAAATATTTTACTGTATTCTGATCTACAGTGTTCTGGTCCGTTAATCTTTTTTTGATAAGTTCATCTACAGAGCTGTTTAGAAAACTGACAGTATTGTTAAGGTTATAACCTGTTTTGGTAATTACCATTATGGATGACAATTCTTTATCGAACTCGACAAAAAGACTACTGGTAATACTATTTACAGCTTGGTTTACAGGGACTAAGGTAATGATTATGTTATTCAATCCAAGATTACTTGGAGTAGGATTTTGAATAAGCTTAAATTTTAGGTTGGGAGTCTCATACCATTCATTCAGCTTAAGGATCTTATTAGCTGGTCTTGAATAGGGAGCGACTGTCTCCACACTTTCTGTAATGTAATTATAAAGATTCGGTGATTCTCCTTCTTCTGGAAGCGTGACTTCATACTGATTTCCTTTTCTTGGAATAATCGTTATAGGATAATTAACCTGTTGCAGGTGGTTTTTGTCAATCTCCAAAAAAACAGGACTGTCTTCTCTGTCCAGATAAGTCGTTTTTATAAGACCTTTGGTGGTATAGTTGGTAATGAGATTAAGTTTCTTTACCAAATATTCATTATGACTTCTGGATAATAATATTTTTTTCAGGTAAACACCATCCTGATTCCCACCTTGTCCCCAGATAAAGTTAATTGATTGATTAGGCGTAAAATAACTAGCCGTGTTATTGGAAATACTTAGAGATAGATTGGAAGAGTAAACTCTCTGAGCATAATACTTACTGTAACCATACGAAATACAGTAACCAATGAAACCTAATATCACAAACCAATACCAGTTACGGATTACTCTCCTTACAAAATGCTCAATATCAAACAAGTTAAAGGAACCTATTTTTTCTAACTGTGGAGTGCTCGCCGTTGTATTATTGTTCTTATCAGGTATCATGATTAGAGACGCGTTAGGATTAGATAAACTGACATCACAGTTGTAAGTAGTGAAACTCCTGTTGTGAGTGTCTGAAGCGGTTCTTTTCCAAATCCATTGATACTTTTACCATTGGTATTGAGATATATAATATCCCCATTTTGAAGCCAGTAATAAGGTGAGTTCATCACATCTTCTCTTGTAAGATCAAGTCTTGCCGTTTTAATACCTTCGGGAAACTTCCTGTGTATCATTATATTTTTCCGATCGACAGTTCGGTTCAGACCTCCATTCATGGCGATTGCCTGCATAATATTAAGCTGCGTCATGTATGCTGTTTTTTCACCGGTAACATTCACAGTTTCCATATCGCCTAAGATATAATAACGGATTCCGTCCAGATTAAGCCTTACCTCAGATTTTCCTTGGAGAAAATTTTCGTTTACCTTTTCCTGAATTTCTTTTGTCATGTCCTCCAGCGTTCTACCTTCGGCTTTGATGTATCCAATTCCGAAGATATTGACATCTCCTTTGGAATCTACTTTTAGTCCATTAAAATAAAATGTTGCATTGCCACCAGACTGTCCACCAGAACCGCCACTGGACTGTCCGCCAGATGCTCCACCGCTTTGCATTACACCATTATTAGCACCACTGCTAGATGCATTTAGAGAAGAGTAAAACTGAGCCGCATCACCCTTTGGCGTGGTTACGACGTTAAGGCTTAGTATATCACCTTTAGTAACTCTATATTCCGGAACATTATAAGGAACCAATCCCTCTTCATTGATAGTTAAGCTCTCACTAGGCTGGAGATACTGGATGTCCTTTCTGCTGATGCATGAAGTACAGATACCAATGATGAAGACCAATAGAAAGATATTAAAAAGATGTTGTTTTGTCATCAAATAGTTTTTTGCAAAAATATAATATTTTAGTTTTTGAATCTCAGTAAGAAAATAGGAAGATAGGCTCCTAAAAAACCAATAACCAAAATAATAATGAGTAAATAATTGACATTTATATGCCTAAGCGAATAAGCTACAGCAATGATAATTAAATAATAACCTATGATATACGCTGTAGATCTGCGATGTGTGAGACCTAGATTCAGTAACTTGTGATGAATGTGATTTTTATCCGGAGACAGTACAGACTTACCGTGATAAATCCTGGTAATAATAACCGTGAGCGTATCAATAATCGGTAATATAAGAATGGCTACAGCTATAACTGGCGCAGACTGAAGGTGATAGAACACCTCATCTCTTTTCGCAATAAAGATTTCTATAAATGAAATACCTGTGAAGGCAAGAAGAAATCCAAGAATCATAGAACCCGTATCGCCCATAAAAATTTTTGCACTTCTTTTATTGGACAGATTATAGATCAGGAAACCCAATGATGCTGCAATAAGTATTGCACAAAGGATAACCAAAGGATCATTAGCCGGCCCCAACCTGAAGAAACTGATGCCAAAAAGGATGCTGGTTGCAATGGTATAACTACCAGCCAGTCCGTCTATCCCATCTATCAGGTTAAAAGCATTGATGAGAATAATGAAAGTTAAAATACTGAAAGCTATGCTTATATAATAATTAATCTCATAGACTCCAAACAGTCCAAAAATACTCCTGATGCGCACATCTGAGCCTATTACCACCAAAGCCGACACAAGTATCTGAGCAAGTAGCTTTTTGTAAGCCCTCAGAACCATAATATCATCCATTACTCCTACAAAAAATAAAATGATAAATGATGCGAATAAAAACTTATAGCGATCAAACAATTCGTAAGCAAAAATAGGAGCGCAAACACCCAGGGAAAAAAATATCGCTATGCCGCCGAGATTAGGGATTTTTCTCAAGTGCGAACTTCTGGCTCCAGGCTCATCCATCAGATTCTTTCTTCTGGAAATCTTAATAATTGTAGGAATGGAAATAAAAGTGATTAAAAAAGAAAACACAAAGCCCAAAACCAGCTTGAAGTAAAAGAAGGATATTCCCGTGCTTTCCAAAAAAGTTTCGAAGTTATTCATTTTGTGTTCTTAACCTAGTTTACTTTTTGATTGTCAATATTCTGACAATATGCCTCAGCCTGAATATACTAAGGACGTAATAAACTTTTTTTCTTAACGGCAAAGATAATAGATAATTCCTTCCAAACCGCTTATACTGCAAGATATCTTCAGCATTTATATCATTGTCTTTCATAAACTCATCCAATATGCGTGACATTTTGTAAAAATCTGCCTTATTTTTTACAAATGCCAAATACGCCAGAAATGTGTACACACCTTCCAGAATCTGAAATCCTTTCAAAGCATTTTTATGACTGTGGTAGCGGCTTTCATCAAATTTCAAGCTCACTGTTTTCACAGCATTTAGAATATCTAATCCTTTCAAGGTATGTGTTTTGCTGATAGATTGAGATCTCTCTAGATATTGATAATGATAAGCCGGAGTGAAACCGATGACTTTGGACTCCAGAACCAACTGCGGTATCAGTTCAATATCTTCGAAATGAATTCCTTTTTTGAATCTTCTGTTATTAAATAATTCTCTTCTGAACAATTTATTACAGGCAAAATAAGAGATATCAGAGAAAACGGACATATTATTTTCCAGAATGATCTTTTCAGGAAAACCAGGCAGCTGCGTTAGCTTTTGAGTAACATTTCCTCTTTCATCTACTTTCTGAAGATTGCATATTGTTATTTCTGCCTGATGTTTCTCGGCAATGTTCATCATATCTTCAAACATCGTCTCCGAAACATAATCATCGCTGTCCACAAAACCGATGTACTTGCCCTTCGCACAGTCTAGACCAAAATTTCGCGCATCACTTAATCCGCCATTTTCTTTTGTGTACGCAAAGATTTTTTGCGGATGCTCCTGCTGGAATTTTTCTATAATTTGTTGAGAATGATCTCTGCTTCCATCATTCACCACGATTATTTCAATGTCCTGCAAAGTCTGATTAACCAATGACAATAGACATTTTTCCAAGTATAACTCGACGTTATAAACGGGAACAATAACAGAAACTTTGGTTCTTGGATGCTGCATGAGTTAATTTCTGGTGAATCTCGAATTCAAAAAACCTTTTTTGGCTTCATCAAAATCCGAACGGGAGCAAGGGATGCAATTATCAATATTATCATCCTCACCAAAATACCACAGATTACTGAAAACCTCTCTTTTAAAAGCATACTTCTCGTCATTAATCAGTACATAAAAAGTTTCGTACGACTTTTCCTTCGGGTGAGAACGCTGGATGTTGATGCCTTCTATAAGATACCAGATCATCTGAGCCAGCAACTGCTGATTGAGCTGGGAGTCAGAATAGATATTATAATTGAAAATCCCAACGGATTTCAGTTTTTCGCTCAGCCCAATTTCCTTCATGTAAGCACAGATTTCTCTTCTGTTCAGTCCATTCACCTGCGGATTCATAGAAAATGGCTCTCCAAAACTTTCGATAGCATCACAATTAATGGTTACCAAATCTGCTTTCCGAAAATAAGGCTCGGTTTTTTCTGTAGAATTCATCATTTCTGCCAGTCGAATAATATCAAACTGAACCTCTTTGATAAGCCTCACAGAATCCATTTCATTCAGATGTTTCTGATAGCCGAGGTGATGGTAATTTTTGATCGAAAAATTTTTGGAGCCCAGTATTTTGCTGAGGAAATTAGACTCGTGGATTTCCTCATCCTGTTTCAGTGAAACAACATTACTGATCTGCGTATAACTGATATTATTCTGATGAAAATTAAGCGCGGAAAAAAGTGAAAACGCCAGATCATTACCACCGCCCACTATCACCGGAATTGCATTTTTATGGTGACAAGCAGACAGAACTTCCTGCAAAATATAATGCGAATCTTGACTTGTTCTACCGGACACCAAATCGCCAAGATCTATAACGGGAATATCAAAATCCAATTGTGACAATTTGTAAAACTCTCTTCTTACACCTGTAAAATCCTGACTTTCGGCATCGCCATCTGCACCTCTGTAATCTGATACAAACAGCAGAACAATACCGTCTTCCTTGATATCATTAATAATCTTGTCCCCAATCTGCCATTTTTCGGCCCTGATTTTTTTTGGCGGAATGATAAAGTCTTCAAAGTTCATAATTAGTATGCTATTTTTATTGTAACGTCTTTTGGAGTTTGTTTAGAAAAATCTGATAATTGCTTCCTGAGTTTATCTGCATTTTCTTTTTTCACGGCATAGAAAGAAACTGTAGCTCCTCCACAGATATAATTATTATTAATGCTAAGCGTTCCGACTTTCACAAAATAATCCGGCATTTTTACCCATTCATCGAAAACCAAAGCAATATCAAAATTTCTGTTTTCTGCTGTTTTGGCAATATAAGTCTGAAGATTTTTATTGTCCACAAACTTGCCGTGATCGTTCTTTCTTAACCTTGCCACCTCAATACTTCCTAATCCGTACGTATCAAGAAGCTGAACATTGTTATAATAAGTAATAGCTCCGATATCGTTTGCAATAATTCTGGACTCGGGGTAATACTGATGGACAAAATCCGCAAGCTGAATCTGCTGGTCAAAAATGTTTTTGGAGGCTATTGGCTGATATTTTATCATCGTTATAAACCGCATATAGAATGTTATTAACAGCAAGCCGATCATTAAGTATCTAAAAACAGAATTTCCTGCTTTTTCCCGAAAAACACCATCTGCAAAAGGAGCAATTGCAAATAAAACAAGAACAACCAAATACGCTTCATAGCGAATCAGCCATCCAAAATTAGCAAATAAAAGGTGAACCAAAAAACCCGCTATAACTACAAAAGGAACAGCATTTTTAGCTACTCTTACAGATTGATAGCCTGAATGTTTGAGCGTTTGAAAGTTTCTGAAAATCTGTGTTATCAGAATCAGCACCAGCATCAAAACAGAAATTCCGCGGTACGCATTGCCTGCAACTCTTGTTATAAAACCTGCGATTCCGTCGTTCGTGTTACCTTTAAGAATCAGAGAATTCGGGAGGAAAAATGATCCGTGATCTAGTGATATATAGCCATATACCAAAACCGGCAAAAGCGCAAATAAACCTAAAACTATACTAATAACATAATCTTTTCTAACAAAAAAAAGATACACGCAGATAAAGAAAATAAAAAAAAGGCTTTCGTAACGGAATCCTGTTGCAATAATAGAAAACAAAGCCAGATTGGAAAAATGTCTCGGGCTTTTATCCTCCAGATATTTCCGAAAAGCTAAAAGAACTAAAACCATGGCGAGCGAGTGAAACACATGCTCCATTCCGGTCATTATCATCAGATGCAAGGGCATCAGGACAACTAGTGCCACTAAGAAAACAAATCTTGTGATTACCGAGAACGGTTTCAGATATATATTGAATACCAAGATGAGTGCAACGCCTGCAATACTGTTTGCAACCAAAGGAATATATTCCCAGTTACCAAATATTTTGATCAATACAGCCAGAAGAAATGTAAAAAGTGGAGATGATGTGGTAGATGAAAACTCGTGTTGTGTAATACCCCATATTCCGGCTTCTGCAAAATTCCGAGCCATTGAAAGATGGATATAAGCATCATCCAAAGGATAAATATATCGCCCTGCAAATGCACATACGGTCTGAATATTGTAAAAAAACAACGCTGCAAGAACAACAATTACGATAAAAAGTTGTGTATATTTTTTCATTATTTTCCAATCATTAATTGCTCCACAAGTAATTCTGGTATTTGTCCGGTGTGAAGCTACCTGCGTTACCCTGATATTTAGCGAATACGAAATAGTAGAAAATCATAAATACCACAAAAAAAAGATGGGTCATTTTTTTGGTATTTTTATTATCCATTGCAGCAACGATATTCGGAACGACAAGCGATGCAAATCCCAGATATGAACCAACGAGTCTGGTAGAAAACACAGGATTACTACGCATGATGAAATAGAGGCAGATTCCCGTTACGAGAATATTCCGCATATATTCATAATAGTATATTTTCTGGCAGGTTGCCTTATCAAAAGTGACCAGCAAAAAGCTAAAAACCACCATTAGACCATCCATAAAACTAGACCCTTCGGACTCATATGCAATATAGCCATTGTATCCATTGGACACATCCTGAACATTCAGCGTATCAAGAAAACCTGAAAATGCATTATAAATCTGAAATGGTGATAAAATGACGCAAACCAGAATCGCATAAAAAATCCTGGTGGAGTTCATTGGGATAGTAGCGAGCCAATAAGCCGGGAGAAAGACAATGGTAGATTTATGAAATCCATATGCCACGTAGAGACAAAGAAGATACCACCAGACTTTTCTTTCTTTGATAAAGCGAAAAGACAACAAACACATCGTCATTCCTAGTGCTTGTCTCATGTGTCCGCTATCACCTATAAAATAACCCGGAACCAAGAATAAAAGAATGGCGAAAACCGGATATTTGGTGTTTTTATAATAGACAGACAACTTCCCACAAATTGTAATGATTGCGCTGATGAGAGTGAACTCTTTAAAAGGAAAACCCGTAAAAAAAACAAGTTTATTCAGAATCCCATACATCCACTCTATATCCACTTTACTCTCCCTGAACAACATTTTATCAAAGAGAATCCCAAAATCAATTACTGGAAAATATTGATTGTACATCGTGGCATATACTGGATAATCTGCACCTACATAATTTCTGTAACCAATTAAGATAATCATATATAATCCAATAGCCCAGAAAATAAGCTTGGGTGTTTTGGTATCTGCTTCTTTGTTGATTTCTACAAAACTGTAAAAAATCAGTATGATTATCAGAACTGTAAAAACAGGATGTAGAAATACCATTTAAATAAAATTGATTTAAGCTTCCAAATACCGCAAAGATAATTTATTTAAAAACATTTGATGATTTATTATTTAATCTCTATATCCAAAAACACCCGTTTAGAAGTGTAAAAAATCAGAATTTGCTCCAACACTTAGGTACTTTTATATAATTTTTTATTTAAAACACATATTTTACGAAGGTGTTTAAGGAGCAATACTCTGCCTTTTATATTCTTTAGATATTTTCATTTTTTTTACCAAAAATATTCTTAATGGCTCTTCAAAATATTTATAAGCTACAGCTGCAAAAAAATAATTAATACCAAAGGCCATAACAAACTGAACCAAAATCATATAATAGTTCCCCTTTAAACCTGAAAATAAAATATTGAAAAGTTGCTCGTAGATAATCAAGCTAAGAAATTGCGTAAGATAAAAAGCAAAAGAAATATTACCCAAGTAGATTATTTTTTTTGAGGCAAAGAATATGTCAAAATATGTTTTATAAGACAAGCTTAAAATAATACCTGCAAAACCGATAATACATAATTGTTGAAAATAGAATTCTAAATAAAATGTTATTATCAAAAACGAAAGACTTGTTAGGCAAACGACTGTTGCTTTAGATTTACTTAGCGTATGTCTAATTTTAATTAGTCCTACTAGAACTCCAAGAATAAATTCAGGAATGATACGAGGAAAACCATTCATTGTATATCTATCCATCGTAAAATTTGGTATACTAATCCAATAATAGATAAAAGTAAAAAGAATTGTTATGTTTAATAAAACAAAAAAACGCTTATTGAACTTATAAATAAATGATAAGGGGGCAAATAGAAATAAATAAGCAAACCATTCTGCAGAAATACTCCATGACGGAAAATTCCACGAATAATTTTCAGACATATTCCAGGCATGAATCATCAAAAAATTATGAATAATAGTGTCTGAGTAAATATTTACTGTGGTTTGATTAAATATATATTTTGCGCCATACAGAAGTGGTATAAAAATCAATGTGATAATAAAATGGAGCGGATATATTTTCGCAAACCTTTTTACAACAAAATTCCAATAATCTATTACAGACACTTTGTTAACAAAAAATTTGTCGTAGTAAACATAAGTTAAAATAAAACCACTTAATATAAAGAATAAATCTACACCAAGATAACCAATTTCAAAATAACCAACCTTCGGAAGTGTGGTGTAAACCGGAAAAAAATGATATAAAAATACCCAAAATGCAGCATAGAATCTCAGTCCTGTTAAATTGTTCAGCATAGCAATGTGTTTTTACCAATAAAAATTCCCAATCATTTGCATCCCAAATGTCTGGATAAGACAGAGATAAAACAGTATTTTAAAGTTATCAGAACTAATATCCTTCAGCAAAATCAAAAAATAAGGCACCAAAAACAAACAAGCTCTCGCTGTTTCGCCCGTTCCGTAAGCGCCCGTCAAAAGCATTGTTGAGATGGCGGTGATGGCTGAAAAAAACAGAATATTGACATTCCGGTTTTCAAAAACTTCTGTGCCAGATTTCTTAGAAAAGAAAATGGCTAAAAATCCAAAAGATAAGAACAGAAAAATCTCGCCAATATCCTCCAGCCTGGTCATCAGATAAACCAATGGCTGATGGAATAACCGGAAACCATCCGGATTTTCTGAGTGTGATGCCAATAAAAAAGTTTCCAGTTGATTATAACCTGTCGTTGCATAAATCAACACAAATGTCATCACAAAAATAATGGCACTCAGAACGCTAAGCCAAACAAAACTCCATTGCCCCTTCAGTAAAAAGTATAAACTAACAAATCCCAGAAACGCGAATAGAAAAAGACCTGAGAATGTCAAAAGATTAGTAAGGATCAAACCCAGCGTGATGAGTAAAAAAGAAGCCGCATCTATCTTATGCTGTTGATATATCCTCGCCATTCCTAATAGGAAAATCAATGTTGAAGTAAGAACTAGCGCATCTATAGACACCAATAGATAAATATTAACAGAAGGAACGACCGCAAATAACAGCAGCATCCACTTTCTTCTAGTTTCTTCAAAACCAAGAAAGACTAGGATCTGATAAAACAATGGAAAAGACAAACATCCTATCACAAAAAAAGCAATAGCCAAGGTTTCGATATTAAACAGATTCAGAATCCAAAAATGCAAAAGCGTAACAAATGGCGGGTGGGTTTTGGTATGCATCTGGAACTGTTGTAGATTCTTAGAAAAATCTCTTAGCCAAACACTGCTATCCGTAATGTTTAGTGCATCGGTATAATATTGCCGTCCTTTTAGATAAAACGGTTGCAGAAAAGAAATATCAAAATTACCCTGACTCAGATTTCCTAACAACACCAATCCAATAGCCACCAGAAAAAGAAAAAAAACATTCATTTTTTGTGCATACAGGAAACCCAGCACACCCAAAGTCAGAAACAAAAACGCAAACACGAAACCGCTCCAGAGAAACTGGTTGGGATAGATCACGGAAATCGGGAAAAGGATGCCTGTCCCGGTATAACCGCCGTGGCTCTGATAGTAAAAATTAGCGCCTGCCAGCAAAATCCATATGGCTATCGACACAAAAAACGGCAGCCAAGGAAAGCGTTTTACATCTATCCAAAGTCGATTATGTTCCATGCAGAATGTGTTTTTCTTGGTTTAAGCATCAAAAATATTAATAAAACTTTAGATTACCTGTTAATTTTTTTTGGGTGAAGATGTTTTCCTAAGCGTATTTGCAAGAGCCACAAGTTCTCCAGACAAAAACTTTTTTATTAAAACTGCATTTATCTTTCTATATTTCAAGGTAAGTACAATAGTTGTAATTTGTATTAGCGCAATGCGTATATTTGGACGTTATAGGCAACCCCTGTGGAGCGACCGTGCTAACATCAACGGACAAACAGAAACAAACCAAGCCCACCCACCACACAAAATTTTTAGTAAAACTCTTCTGCTTCAAAAAAAAAGTATTATATTTGCCAAATAATGTCAAGACTTAATTATGTCAACAATATTTGGTAACAAACTCAAAACGCTTCGGGAAGGACAACAAATTCCTCAAAGACAGTTAGCTTCCATTTTGGAAATTGACACAGCAACTTACTGCAAAATAGAAAAAGGCGACAGACGAGCGAAACGTGAACAAGTTTTACAACTTGCAGACTCTTTGCAAACCGACCCAAAAGAACTTTTGCGTTTGTGGTCGGCTGACAAGGTTTATGACATTATCGCAGAAGAAGATGAAGCAACACAAATTCTAAATGTGGTTGCCGAAAACATTGTTATTTATAAACGCCAAAAAGCTAAATTATGAAACCATTAGTCAAATACAGAGGAGGAAAATCAAAGGAAATTCCGCATTTGGAAAAACATATTCCAGAGTTTGACGGTCGTTACATTGAACCGTTTTTTGGTGGTGGTGCTATGTTCTTTTATTTAGAACCGAAGAAAGCAATTATTAACGACATCAATTCAAAATTAATGGCGTTTTACAAAGGTGTAAAGTCGGATTTTGAAATCTTACATAAAGAACTTTCAGAAATCGAAAAAATATATCGTATAAATCGAAGAAAGTTTGAAGAATTAAAAGCTCAAACACCTACTGAAAGAGTAAATGATGACAACGAAGTTCTTTACTATCAAATCAGAGATATGTTTAACGATTTGACAGACAAAAAATATTCAGACGCTTTGCTTTATTTTTTCATCAACAAAACTGCGTATTCGGGAATGATACGCTACAATTCAAAAGGCGAATTTAACGTACCATACGGACGATATGCAAACTTAAACACATCATTGGTAACAAAGGCACACAGCCGACTACTTGCTAACACAGAAATTTACAACTGCGATTACAAAAACATTTTTGAAATGGCGGAAGAAGATGATTTTATGTTTTTAGACCCACCTTATGATTGTGTTTTTTCCGATTATGGCAACGCTGAACACAAGGACGGATTTAACGAAAAAAATCATACCGAATTGGCTAACGCTTACAAACAATTAAAGTGTAAAGCACTTATGGTTATTGGTAGAACACCATTAACTGAAAAACTTTATGGAGATATGATTGTGGACGAATACGGAAAATCTTATGCTGTCAATATCAGAAACAGATTTAAGTCGGAAGCGAGTCACATTTTAATTTCCAACTACGGAAACGTAGCAAAACAGCAATTTCCAGAATTAGAATTTAATCAAGCATTGGCACTTTAAAAACAGTATGGCAAGAATAGACAGCAAAGTAATTTTCGTAACGACTTCCCCGAGAACGCCAAGTAAAATGATTCCTGAAATTGAGTTGTTAAATGCTCATTTTTCAGGTCAAAAATGGAATACCGATACGCAAAGAGCCTTTATGGAACTGTTGAAAGAGGAAAACTTTTTCAACGGAGAGGGTGCAAATGACCCTGCATTTAGTGCAAGAGATAGAATAAACCGAGCACCCAAAGCATTAGGTTTTGTCGTGCTTTCCCCAACTATTAGTTTAACATCGGCAGGTTTAGAATTAGTAAATGCAAAACGAAAAGATGAAATCTTTTTGCGACAGCTTTTAAAATTCCAAGTTCCCTCACCTTATCACAAACCCTCTGCAAATTCCGCAGAATTTTGGGTGAAACCTTATCTTGAATTATTTCGCCTAATCCGTCATTTTGGTTCTTTAAAATT
Source organism: Flavobacteriales bacterium UBA7519 (assembly GCA_002476905.1). Taxonomy (GTDB): domain Bacteria; phylum Bacteroidota; class Bacteroidia; order Flavobacteriales; family Weeksellaceae; genus Epilithonimonas. The sequence continues at coordinate 2,858 of DLND01000025.1, read as the reverse complement.
TGACGAATTAATGATTTTCGGTTTGCAACTAGTGGATTATCGTTTATTCGACAATATTGTTTCTAAAATCAATGATTTCAGAACAGCAAAAGCACAAAACAAAGGCAACTACAAAAAATTTCGTGCTGAATATTTAGATAAGGAATTAAAAGAAATTTATGCAGAAGATATTATTGCAGGGAATACAAAAACAAGACAAACAAACGATAGTTCTATTACAAAGTTTTTGAAAACCAAAGCAAGCAATATGCGAGATTACGCAGACGCTTGTTTTCGTTATTTGCGTGCAACAGGGTTGGTAAATATTTCTCACATCGGAAAATCTATTTCAATCGTTCCCGAAAAAATTGCGGAAGTAGATTATTTTTTGGAACATACCAACCGAGAACCGCAATTTATTGACAACGAAAAACAATATGTCGCATATCTTGGAAATGCAGAAACTCCAACGCTTTTAACCGACAACAAAGAATTACTGGAACAAAAAATCAGTTCTGAATTTCCACATATTACAATATCCAAAACAACAGCGTTACAACAACTCAAAGACATTTTTGCTGACGAATTAGAGAAACGAAAAGAACAAATTCTAACAGACCAAGTAACAGCAATCAAAGATTATCGTTTGTTTGACGACATCAATTCGACATTTGAGCAAATACTTGACAATTCACTTTACGACACGCCACTAATGCTTGAATGGAACACTTGGCGAGCAATGACAATGCTTGACGGTGGAAATATCAAAGCAAACTTAAAGTTTGACGACTTTGGAAATCCAATGTCCACAGCACAAGGAAATATGGCAGATATTGTTTGTGATTATGACACGTTTGGACTAACCGTAGAAGTTACAATGCAAAGTGGACAACGACAATATGAAACAGAGGGCGAACCTGTAACTCGACATCTTGCAAAAGTGAAACGAGAAACAAATAAACCTGCATATTCTTTGTTTATTGCACCGAAGATAAACGAGGCTTGTATTGCTCATTTCTACGCTTTGCACAAAATGAATATCAGTTATTACGGAGGAACTTCTACAATCGTTCCACTTCCGCTGAACATATTTTTAAAAATGGTTGAAGACTCACATAAAGCAAGTTATGTTCCCGAACCAAGACACGTTCAACGATTTTTTGAACGTTCAAACGAATTAGCAAACTCAACAGATAACGAAACAGAATGGTATAACGGAATAACAAATGAAGCATTAAATTGGCTGAATGAATAATGGGGCAGCCTATAATAGCTAAGTTTTCGTTGCGTGCGAAGCACGAACAATGAAAACCCTGTTGAACGGAAGCTTCGGGAGCTTTTTGCTGGGTATTTTCCCACACTATGGGTTTATCGACAAAAGATTTTTAGAGATACAAGCGACTTTGAGAAGAGTCTCTTTTTTTGTGGGCGATTTTGGTGGTTTTTTCTTGGTTTTATTGTGTTTTCTTTCACGTTTAGACATAAAATCCCTTACCCAAATCCGCTAAAATGCAGATTTAGGAGCAGATAAATTTTGGCTCATCTCCAAAAACCATTGCGGCGGACCTCGAAGATCGAACGTGGCAATCGTTACCAAATTTCCAACTTTACAACAACTACATTTCGGCTGAAAAACTTTTGGCGGAAGCTTTTCTTTAGGCTGGATGCCTAATTTTTGTTGTAGATTTTTAAGCTTGATACGCTTCCAGGTGCTGCTCAAAAAACCATAATGACGGATTTTTACAAATCTTTTCGGTAAAATATGCATCGCAAATCTTCGGATAAACTCCTCGTGGCTCAAAACCATCTGCTTTTTGATGCCTTTTTGGCGGTAATCTTTGTAAGAAAAAGTTACCGTTTCCGCGTCAATTTTCCTGATTCTCTGGTTACTGATGGCGATTTTATGCGTGTATCTGCCCAAATATTCTACCACAGATTTTGGGCTTCCAAAAGGCTTTTTAGCAAAAACCACCCAAGGTTTTTCCCACAGATTTTGCCTGATTTTGGTATATTCTTTAAGGTTTTTATCTTTTAATTTCTCACAAAATTTAGCCCTGAAAACTTTACTCAAAGCCTTTACCGGAAACAAAAATTTGCCGTCTGAACGTAGATTTTTCCAAGCTCCGCTTTCATCTACTCCACCGCCCGGAACAATGCAGTGCAAATGCGGATGAAGGCTCAGATTCTGTCCCCAAGTATGCAAAACAGCAATCATTCCCATCTTTAAACCGCGGTTTTCACCAAACGTTTGAAGCGTTTCCCAGGCAGATTCAAATAAAAAATCGTACAACATTTTGGGCTCGTGAAGCGCGGTTTTGTTCAATACATCAGGAAGCGTAAAAACCACGTGGAAATAAGGTACCGGAAGCAGTTCGGTTTCCCGATT
>DLND01000025.1:0-357 GCA_002476905.1 Flavobacteriales bacterium UBA7519 | reverse complement strand
AAGCAGTTCGGTTTCCCGATTTTCAATCCATTGCTCTCGGTTTTTGCTCTGACATTTTGGGCAATGACGGTTTCGGCAGGAGTTGTAACTGATGCTTACATTTCCACATTCATCACAAGCGTCAATATGACCACCCAAAGCAGAGGTACGGCATTTTTTCAACGCTGAAAGTGTTCGTAATTGCCAAGAATTAAGTCCTAAATCTTCCAATTTTGAACCTAATTTGTTTAAAACATCGGCGACTTCGTATTGAGGTTGAGATTGAAATTGTGGTTGAGTTGGCTGTTTTTTTATGGTTTTAAAACCTCTCATTTCTTCCCAAATTCCGAAAACAAAGTATCGAGCGGTGAAAAGAGT
>DLND01000210.1:4969-17166 GCA_002476905.1 Flavobacteriales bacterium UBA7519 | reverse complement strand
GCTCAGATCTGTTATGTCCACTTTAAAAGTCTTAATATTATTATCAATTTTCAGATTCAGCACTTTACTTGCGGGATTAGGATAGAGGTCTACAAATCCGGATGATTTTGGAACCGTGTCATCTGCATCCAAAGATGTTTTCGATGCTACCGCAAAATGCTGTACAGCGCCCACAGCAGCCTTCCCAATATTGAAGACATAAACAGGATCCATATTTGCATATAAATCATTAACTGTATGAACATATGGATTGTTATATCCGCCTTCATATTCAAAATATCCAGTAATGATTTCGCCATTCTGCTGGAAAGGCACATAATCCGTATTTTCCGCATTGTCATATTCCACACTTAGCGGCGAATATAACAAAGTACAATTGGCCAATTCCTGCACTGCTGTTGCTGCAGCAGCGTTATTACTTGTGGGCGAGCTTTGATCTTTGTCGTGATACAGTTTGTTATTAATTTTGTTTTTCAGGCCGCCAACCTGATCTAGATTTACAACCACTTTAATATCCATTTTAGGGCTTGTTCCATTAACAATTTGAGAAACATATCTGGAACTTCCCAAAAGACCTTGCTCTTCACCAGAAAAATGAATGAATTTGATCGAATATTCTGTAGGAACATCTTTTAGGATTCTAGCCATTTCAAGGATTATCGATGTTCCGCTTCCGTTATCGTTCGTTCCCGGACCATTGATAGAATCAAAATGCCCACAGATAATCACAAATTTATTAGGGTAGACAGTTCCCGTTTTCGTAACGATTAAATTTTTTGATGACAATCCGCTTGATGTCCAAGAGTGTTCAAAAAAATTGGCTGTAGTATATCCCAGAGAAAGGTATTTATTTTTTAGCCAATTGAATGCATTTGTATTCTGTGTGGTTCCTGTTTTTTTTACACCAATAGCTTCAAATTCCTGAAGATAAGTATTAATATTGCTTTGTGAAATCTGGTTTGCTCTGTCTTGGTAAACTTGGACAAAAGTCTGGGCTTTAGAAAAAGCCAGTGTGGCGAAAGACGCCAAAAAGAAAATAGATTTTCTTAACATTGTAAATTAAATTTTGCCAAAAATAAAAAAATCCTAAGATATTTCTCAGGATTTTATATTGATAACAAAGATTTGTAATTATTTTACTTGATCTACAACAGCTTTAAAAGCTTCAGGGTGGTTCATTGCAAGGTCTGCAAGAACTTTTCTGTTAAGCTCGATGTTGTTTTTCTTAAGAGCTCCCATAAACTGAGAGTAAGATAATCCGTGCTCTCTAGCACCCGCGTTGATACGAGTTACCCAAAGGCTTCTGAAGTTTCTTTTCTTCTCTTTTCTACCACGGTAAGCATATTGCATTGCTTTTTCTACCGCGTTTTTAGCTACAGTCCAAACGTTCTTTCTTCTACCGAAAAAACCTTTAGCTTGCTTAAGTACTTTTTTTCTGCGCGCTCTAGACGCTACAGCGTTTACTGATCTTGGCATAATTTAAATTGTTTTTTTTGAAATGTGCGGTAACTATTTCATTACTCTTAGTGGCTCCATCTCAGGGTTAAATTGTTGAATTTGTTTTGAATTCTTATAAACCGAATATAGATTTATAAAAACTACTTAATTGCTAATTGTCTTAAAACACTTTTCGTGTCCACAGCAGCAACGTAAGAAGTTTGCGTTAGATTTCTCTTTTGCTTAGTTTCTTTCTTTGTCAAGATGTGGCTTTTGAAAGCATTCTTTCTTTTGATCTTACCTGTGCCGGTAAGAGCAAAACGCTTTTTAGCACCTGATTTCGTTTTTAATTTTGGCATTGTTCTGCTTTTTATGTTTTGTTATCAATATTCTTTAGTAATATTCCCAATCGTATTTAAGAATAATAGTTTGCAAAATTACAAAAAAATTCTGAAAGTTGAGATATTAAAAAACCTCAAAAATTAATTTGAGGTTTAATATATAAATTGAATTTTATCAATATTATTTTGCAGGCTTCTTAGGGCTCATCATCATAATCATTCTTTTTCCTTCAAGCTTAGGAAGTTGGTCAACTTTTCCAACGTGTTCCAAATCTTGAGCAAGCTTCAAAAGAAGAATTTCTCCTTGATCTTTGAAAATGATAGAACGTCCTTTGAAGAAAACATAAGTTTTCAATTTAGAACCTTCTTCCAAGAATTTTTCAGCGTGCTTTTTCTTGAATTCGTAATCGTGGTCATCGGTTTGTGGCCCGAATCTAATCTCCTTTACAACTACTTTTACTTGCTTCGCTTTTAGTTCTTTGGTTTTCTTCTTTTGCTCGTACAAGAATTTTTTGTAATCCAAGATACGAGAGATGTAAGGTTCTGCCTTATCAGAAATAACAACAAGGTCTAACTCTTGTTCTCTTGCTATTTCCAAAGCTTTAGCCAATGGATAAACTCCAGGTTCTACATTTTCTCCAACCAAACGAACTTCTCTTGCGCGGATTTTATCGTTGATTTGATGAAGGTCTTCTTGGACTGGACGTCTCATCGGACCTCTGCTGTTGTTTCTTTTTAGTGCTATGGTTTTAAAATTTTAAAATTAATAATAATTAAATAAGGCTTAGTTCTTTCCGCCTAGTTCAAATGTGGGTTTTGCCTGCTCTTTAAAATAAGAGATAAAAGCATCAACTGACATTTCTCCAAGGTCACCTTCGCCTCTTCTTCTTACAGAAATCGTACCGTTATTTTCCTCATTTTCACCTACAATAAGCATAAATGGTAGCTTTTTCAATTCGGCATCACGGATTTTTTTACCCGTTTTCTCGTTTCTGTCGTCTATTAAACCGCAAATATCGTGATTTTCCAATAATTGTGAAACTTTTTTTGCATAATCTGCATACTTTTCACTGATAGGCAAAATCGTAAATTGTTCAGGACTCAACCAAAGTGGGAAATCTCCTGCCGTGTTCTCAATTAGAATCGCAATGAATCTTTCCATAGAACCAAATGGCGCTCTGTGGATCATCACTGGTCTGTGTTTCTCATTATCATTACCGTTATACCAAAGGTCAAATCTTTCTGGTAAATTGTAATCTACTTGGATTGTTCCCAACTGCCAGCTTCTTCCCAAAGCATCTTTCACCATAAAATCTAGTTTAGGACCGTAGAAAGCCGCTTCGCCATATTCAGTTACAGTTTTAAGACCTTTAGATTTTGCAGCGGTTACAATAGCGTTTTCTGCTTTTTCCCAATTTTCATCGGAACCGATATATTTTTCTCTGTTTTCTGGGTCTCTTAATGAGATTTGAGCCGTAAAATCAGCAAATCCTAGTGATCCGAAAACATATAACACTAAGTCAATTACTTTTTCAAATTCCTGCAACAATTGGTCTGGTGTACAGAAAAGATGCGCATCATCCTGAGTAAATCCACGAACTCTCGTCAAACCGTGCAATTCTCCGGATTGCTCATATCTGTAAACTGTTCCAAATTCCGCATAACGTTTTGGTAAGTCTTTATAAGACCATTGCTGTGCTTTATATATCTCACAGTGGTGAGGGCAGTTCATTGGTTTTAATAAAAACTCTTCACCTTCGTTCGGTGTTTTGATTGGTTGGAAACTATCTGTTCCATATTTGTCCCAGTGTCCAGAAGTTACATATAACTCTTTTGCTCCGATGTGTGGAGAAATTACGAATTCATAACCTTGTTTTTTCTGAGCTTCTGATAAGAAGTTTTCTAATTTCTTTCTCAATGCTGCTCCTTTTGGCAACCAAAGTGGAAGACCTGCACCTACTTTTTCTGAGAATGCAAAAATACCTAATTCTTTTCCTAATTTTCTGTGGTCTCTTCTTTTAGCTTCTTCTAATCTTTCAAGATATTCTGTAAGCTCTTTTTGTTTAGGAAAAGAAACACCGTAAACTCTTGTAAGTTGTGGGTTTTTCTCATCGCCTCTCCAATAAGCGCCAGCCGCATTTAATATTTTTACAGCTTTCACAATTCCTGTTGATGGGATATGCCCACCTCTACAAAGGTCTGTAAAGTTATCGTGAGTCACAAAAGTGATTTCGCCGTCAGGAAGATTTTCAATCAATTCAGTTTTGAAAGGATTGTCTGCATATTCTTTCAAAGCTTCTGCTTTAGAAACTTCACGCAGCTTGAAAGTTGAATTTTTCTTAGCGTTTTCTAAGATTTTCTTTTCTAATTTCTCAAAGTCTTTTTCAGACAATGGCTCTCCTCCAAAATCTACATCATAGTAGAATCCATTTGCAATTGCAGGCCCAATAGTCAACTTCGCATTAGGATAAAACTCCATAATTGCCTGAGCCAACAAGTGAGCAGAAGAATGCCAGAATGCTTTTTTACCCATATCATCATTCCACGTCAAAAGCTGCACTGTAGAATCCTCTGTAATCGTGGTTTCTACTTCTGTCTGTTGTCCGTTTACGATGGCAGAAATCGTGTTTCTTGCCAAACCGTCACTTATACTTTGCGCAACTTGTAGTGGAGTAACTGCTCCTTCATATTCTCTGATGCTGCCATCAGGAAGTGTAATTTTTAGCATAATGGTTTAAAAAATTAATGTTTGCAAAAATAGTGATTTTTAAAGAAAGAATAATGTTATTTTAGTTTAACTTTTTCCTTAATTATCTCTATCACATCTACATTCCTCACTTTGGAAGTCACCCATCCGTGGATGTCGATGTACATTAGCGTTCGTTTGTCATATTTGTTTTGGGAAGAAATTTCCAGTTCTTTCTCAAATTCCTTAAAGGCGAGGGTTTGGTCTTTTGGATTTCTATCATTGATTTTCTTGAAGAAATTAGCAATGCTGAAATGCAAATCGCCCGGATTTTTCATCTTTTTAGCAAACTTCATTGTTGCTTTTACGAAGTCATCATAATCATCATCAAAGCCTGATTCAAATTTCGCCATCAACATCAAAATTCTTGTGTGGAAAAGCAAATCTTCTTGAACATTACCTTTGGAATTGATGATTTTTTGTCCAAATTTCACAGTGTTTTGATAGTTTTTGCTTCCAAAAAACATGGCTGCAATTTTGAGATAAAGAACCAAAAAATGATGCTCGTCTATTTTATCACGATGTTTCTCCATTTTTAATTCCAATTCAGGAATCATTTTTGTGCCGTTGAAAAAATCACCTTTTATGAAATAGAGATTCATTTTGGTGTTATAATAATTCAGAAAAATCAAAGATTGTGAATTCTCGTTATGAATGAAAGCGTCTGATTTTACAATACTTTCAAACTTTTCAAACCTTTTCTCAATGCCTTTGATACTCCCATAAATAAACAAAGTTTTGAATAGATAAGTATTCCCTTTGATGTACCAAACAGGATGGTTTTTTATCATTTCCGGATTCTGATGGAAAAGTTCTACCCACTGATAGGCGTATTTAATCGTGTATTTATAATCCTGAAGCAACTGATTTTTCCAAACGTGCGCTTTGTAATACCACAGTTTTTCTGTGAAATTTAATTTTTTTAAATCAATATTTTTGATGTTGCTGTCAAAGAAGTTAAGAATATTGTCGCGGTCATTATCATTTTTGATGTAGCCATGCGTCAGCATTTCGCTGTATAATTTTAAGGATAGATTGGAAAGTTGTGTTGCGTAACTATTTTGCTTGTTGATTTCGCTGGACTGAAAAATCAATTCGTCCGCACGTCCATCGATACTTCGTGTAATGAATTGGGATTCAATCACTTTTTCAAGTTCAATGATTTCCGATGCAATGGCTTTTTCATCTAATTCCAATGCAGATTGTTTGGCTTTATCAAGAATCTTCAGAGCCTGTTTGTACAATCCTTTTTGATATAAAATCGTTGCAAAATCCAATTGTTCACGCAACTGAATTCTATTATTTTGATGACTTGGATTCAACCTAAGACTTACTAAAATCTGTTTATAAAGATGCGCTTTCAGATTAGAAAGTTGAAGTTTTGAAGAGATTTTTTTCTCAAGAATAATTTCCTCATTGTATTCCTTCATTTTATCCAATTCAGAAAAAAGCAGAAGAAATTTTGCATCGACGTTAATTCCGAGACGATTCACATATAACTTAAATTGTCGTTTTTCCGAAGTCGAAAGTGACTTTATAAGCACGAATAAATAATCTTTTTGTAATTCTGACATTGTAAAATGATAGGATTTAATCTTTTGATTATTAAGTAATTATTGTTTGTTTTGATAAAATCGAATATTGTATTTATTTAATTAACTAAGATTAATACCACAAGTCAATTTCTACTTTTGAATATCAAAATTAGATAAAAACTTTATTATGGATTCGGAAAAAATTGAAATTTTTGATACGACGTTGCGAGATGGGGAACAAGTCCCGGGATGTAAATTGGATACGAAACAAAAATTAATCATTGCGGAGCAGCTCGATAACCTCGGAGTGGATATTATCGAAGCTGGTTTTCCGATTTCCAGTCCGGGAGATTTCTTATCAGTTCAGGAGATTTCAAAAATCGTAAAAAACGCCAAAGTTTGCGGATTGACCAGAGCTAACAAAAAAGATATTGAAGTTGCAGGCGAAGCTTTAAAGTTTGCTAAGAGACCGAGAATCCATACAGGAATCGGGACTTCGGATTCTCATATCAAATTCAAATTCAATTCTACAAGAGAACAGATTTTGGAAAGAGCCGTTGACGCTGTAAAATATGCCAAAAATTTTGTGGATGATGTCGAGTTCTATGCAGAAGACGCGGGACGGACAGATAATGATTTCCTAGCCAAAGTGTGCGAAGAAGTAATAAAAGCTGGAGCAACGGTTCTTAATATTCCTGATACGACAGGTTATTGTCTGCCGGAAGAGTACGGACAAAAAATCAAATATTTGAGAGAAAATGTAAAAGATATTGACAAAGCGATTCTGTCCTGCCATTGTCATAACGATTTGGGAATGGCAACTGCCAATTCGATTTCCGGAATTATCAACGGCGCTAGACAAATCGAATGTACAATTAATGGACTTGGCGAACGTGCTGGAAATACGGCTTTGGAAGAAGTGGTGATGATTATTAAACAACATCCTGACCTTAATTTCTTCACTGATATCAATTCCAAAATGCTGAATGAAATGAGTTTTTTAGTTTCAGAATTAATGGGAATGCCAGTTCAGCCTAACAAAGCAATTGTTGGAGCAAATGCGTTTGCACACAGTTCAGGAATTCATCAGGATGGCGTTATTAAAAACAGAGAAACTTACGAAATCATCGACCCAAGAGAAGTCGGAATCAATGAATCTTCTATTGTTTTGACAGCAAGAAGCGGACGTTCTGCTTTGGCTTATCGATTCAAAAATATTGGGTTTGATGTGACAAAAGTGGAGTTGGATATTTTGTATCAGGAATTCTTGAAAATCGCAGATACTAAGAAAGAAATTAATAATGATGATTTAAACTTTATGATGAAATCATTTAATCAAAAAATTGGATAGAAATAAAATGAGCCAAAACAAAACATTATTTGATAAAGTCTGGGATGCACACGTTGTAGAAACCGTTCCGGATGGACCTCAGGTGATTTATATAGATAAACATTTGATTCACGAAGTGACAAGTCCACAGGCTTTTGCAGAGTTAGAAGCAAGAGGTTTGGAAGTTTTTCGTCCGAATCAAATTGTGGCAACAGCTGACCACAATGTTCCGACTTTAGGACAAGAGTTGCCTATCAAAGACGAATTGTCAAGAACTCAAGTTCAGCAATTGACAGAAAATTGCAAAAAAAATAACATCGAATTATACGGACTTGGACATCCATATCAAGGGATTGTTCACATCATTGCACCAGAATTGGGAATCACACAACCGGGAATGAGCATTGTCTGTGGAGATAGTCACACTTCTACACACGGTGCTTTTGGAGCGATTGCTTTTGGAATTGGGACAAGTCAGGTTGCACAGGTTTTTGCGAGCCAATGTTTATTGATGAACAAGCCAAAATCTATGCGAGTTTCCGTGAATGGAAAATTAAACAAAGATGTTCAGGCAAAAGATGTGATTCTTTACATCATTTCAAAAATTGGGACTGATGCAGGGACAGGATATTTCTGCGAATATGCAGGGAATGTCTTCGAGGAAATGTCAATGGAAGGACGAATGACAGTCTGCAATATGAGTATCGAAATGGGAGCGAGAGGTGGAATGATTGCACCAGATGAAACTACTTTCAATTATATTAAAGATAAAGAATTCGCACCAAAAGGAGAAGAATGGAATGAGAAATTAGAATATTGGAAAACTTTGAAATCCGATTCTGATGCTGTTTTTGATAAAGAATTCGAATTCTCAGCAGAAGATATCAGACCAATGATTACTTACGGAACCAATCCTGGAATGGGAATTTCTATCGATTCTAAAATTCCAACTGCTCAAAACGAATCCGAAGAAAAAGCTCTGAAATATATGGGTTTGAACGCTGGACAATCAACTTCAGACATCAAAGTGAATTATGTTTTTATCGGAAGCTGTACCAATGCAAGAATCGAGGATTTCCGTTCTGCTGCAGATTATGTGAAAGGAAAACATAAAGCTGAAAATATTGTGGCTTGGCTGGTTCCAGGTTCGCAGAAAGTAGCAAAACAAATTTATGATGAAGGATTGGATAAAGTCTTTGATGAAGCAGGTTTCCAAATCCGCCAACCTGGATGTTCCGCTTGTTTAGCTATGAATGAAGACAAAATTCCAGAAGGTGAATATTGTGTTTCCACGTCCAATAGAAACTTCGAAGGTCGTCAAGGTCAAGGCGCAAGAACACTTTTGGCAAGTCCGCTAACTGCAGCAAAAGTTGCTGTGGAAGGTAGAATCCCTGTTTTGGAATATTAATATTTTGATTTAGAAATATGCAAAAATTAGTTTTAATCAATTCTCAGGCTGTTCCATTGCCGAGTGAAAATATAGATACAGATCAGATTATTCCGGCGCGTTTCCTGAAAAGTATTAGCAAAGAAGGTTTCGGGGAAAATCTTTTTAGAGACTGGCGGTATAATGTTCATACGAATGAACCGAACGCTGATTTCGTTCTGAACAATTCTAAATATTCTGGCGAAATTCTAGTAGCAGGAAATAATTTTGGATGTGGAAGTAGTAGAGAACACGCAGCTTGGGCGCTCACAGATTACGGTTTCAAAGTTGTTGTGTCAAGTTATTTTGCAGATATTTTCAAAGGAAATGCACTTAATAACGGACTTCTTCCTGTGAAAGTTTCTGAAGAATATCTTAAAGATTTAATAGAAACAATTAGCCAAAATCCATCAACTCAAATTACTGTGGATGTAGAAAAACAAACGGTTTCTTTTAATAAAAGAACAGAAAGTTTCGAACTCGATTCTTATAAAAAAATATGTCTTTTGAATGGCTACGACGACATCGATTTCTTAACCAGTAAAAAAGAAGCCATCCAGAAATTTGAACAAAAAGCACAGAAAGTATATGAGCAAAACTTATAAAATAGCCGTTTTAGCAGGCGACGGAATCGGTCCTGAAGTTACCAAGGAAAGTGTGAAAATATTGAAAGTAATCGGTGAAACATTTCGATATAATTTCCAATTCGATTATGGAATTATGGGAGCAGAAGCGATTTATGAGACAGGAAGTCCTCTGCCGGATGAGACTTTGGAATTATGCAAAAGTTCTGAGGCAGTTTTGTTCGGAGCAATTGGTGACCCAGCATTTGATAATAATCCGGATGCGAAAGTTCGCCCGGAGCAAGGTTTGTTGAAATTGCGGAAAGAATTAGGATTGTTTGCGAACATCAGACCAATCAAAACTTATGATTCTTTGATTAAAAAAAGCCCGTTGAAAAGAGAAATTGTAGAAGGAACGGATATTCAAATCTATCGCGAGTTAATTAGTGGGATTTATTTCGGGGAAAAATTTACGGATGAAAACGGAGATTACGCTTACGACCTTTGCAAATATTCCAGAGAAGAGATTGTGGGAATTACCCATTTGGCTTTTCAAGATGCACAGAAAAGAAGGAAGAAACTGACCTTGATAGACAAGGCAAACGTTCTTGATACTTCCAGGCTTTGGAGAAAAATCGTCAAAGAAATAGCTCTGGAATATCCGGATGTTGAATTAGATTTTATGTTTGTGGACAACGCTGCGATGCAGATGATTCTAAATCCAAAACAGTTTGATGTGATTTTGACAGAAAATATGTTTGGCGATATTATTTCGGACGAAGCTAGTGTTATCGGCGGTTCTATCGGTTTGTTACCTTCTGCATCTATTGGCGAAGATAATGGACTTTTCGAACCCATCCACGGGTCTTACCCACAAGCCAAAGGAAAAGGAATTGCAAATCCAATCGCTTCAATCTTGAGCGCGGCAATGTTGTTGGATTATTTGGAACTGAATCAAGCTGCGGATAAATTGAGAAAAAGTGTAGAACACGCTATAGAAAGCAAATTTGTAACAATAGATTTGAATGCGGAACAGCATTATACCACTTCAGAAGTTGGTGATTTTATCGCAGATTATATTAAGTTTTCAGAAAGGTCTTATTATAATTTCGAAAATATTCAGTTGGGCAAATCCACAATCGTTTGATGACATGAAGTTTGTAAAAAAAAGAGCCGAAGAAATTCGGCTCTTTTGAAAAATGTAAAGTTATATATAAGGATGTGATTGGTTTTAATCTTTACTACCCAGAGAATCCATTTCGTCAGACATTCCTTTTTCTGGTTTATAAGCAGCACTCCGCTCGTCAGTAAAGTATAGGTTATTTTTTGCTTTTGCAATTATCCTAGCTCTTTTATGTTCAGAAATGGGATACTCGTGATGTGTATCTGTATATTTCCCAGAAATGTAATCTCGGGTTTTTTCTTCTATGTCAATGGCGCCATTTTCGTCCAGAATGCTTTTTACGGCATTTGCATCATCTTCATTATCAACATAAACTGTTACTGTAGCACTATTTATGCTTGCGTATTCGTAGCGATCCTGCTCAACACTACTGTCATCAAAAAGCCAATTCCAGAAACCTTTGTTTTTTGTATGATCGACAGTTTCCAAAGCTTTTTTTTCTGATTGCGTGATGGTGTAATCATAAAATCCTGCATTTTCTAATTTGGTGATGACCTCATTGTATTCTTCTTGATTAGGAAAAATTCCAAAAACGGTGTAAGACATAATAATATTTTTTGTGTGTTAATAATTGGTGTTTTTCAAGCAACAAAAACTATGGCATTATCACATAGAACGATAATTTTAACTTTATTTTAATATTTAGTCGATGGGCAAAATAATAAACCCATTCGTATGAATGGGTGCAGTAATGTTAATTATCAGTATTGTCGGTCTTTCCGTCTTTGTTGACTTTCGAACCTTTGTCGATATCTTGTTTATCAATATCTGGCGGATTTTTTTTATCTGATGCAGCAGGAATATTTTTGAAATCTTCGGTCTGCTTTTTATTTTCAGAATTGTTGCTGTTTTCGGATTTTTTATCAGGATTCATAACGGTGATTTTTTATAATTCGGTAGAAGGAAACGTGTTCGTTTTGTCTTCTATAGAATAATGCAAGGCTTTTGCCAAAACAAAAATTTCGTTAAGATTTTCTTTAAGTTGTTTTTTACTTTGCTGTTTCAATTGTTCCTGATTCACGCTTTTTGCCATGTTTTTCTTGGCAGATTCCATAATACTATTGATGTCACTTTGCTTGAATCTGTTAACCGCATAATCATCCATAAAATGAATTTTTACATCTGGGAAAATCTTGATTTCTGGCTGAGGTAATTCATTAATAATAACTTTTTTGCTAACTGTATCTACATCAATTTTCATTCTTTTCAAATCGTAAGAAACCTGAGCTTTTGCAGTTGTATAAAGAACCATTTCCCTTGGCAAAATATCGAATCCTGCAACAGTCGCCGCTGAACTTTTATGTGTTTGAAAACTGGAAAAATCTTGTTCCAAAACCACCATTTTGTTCATTTTTTGGATTTGGTTCGTAATCAGATAATAATCCTGATTGACTAGAGCAGCATCGTCTTTTTTGTTGCAGCTTCTCCATGACAAGAACACAAAAACCGTTAAAATGATTCCGAAAATAAATGAAAGTAGTCCTGTATATTTATTCATTGATTTAGAATTTATCAACAATATTTAATTAATAAAAAATATAAAACCACATAGGCACATAGAAAAAATAATTCTAAAAAAGATTAAATAGAAATAAAATACTATTTAATCTTTTAGCTATGTGTCTATGTGGTAAAA
>DLND01000210.1:0-4880 GCA_002476905.1 Flavobacteriales bacterium UBA7519 | reverse complement strand
TGTGTCTATGTGGTAAAAAAAAATATTTTGAATAATTTAGTTTTATTTCAACAAGCCTGAATTATTATCTTTTTTCAGAATGTTTAGCAAATCTCTTTCCAAATATCCTGTTTCCGGCATTTCTGTGATTCTTCCGATTTCTTTGCCATATTTTTTCACAATAATAGTAGGAACGAGCGAGATATTGTACAGACCTTCTTCGCCGGCTGGTGATTCCTTTTTTCGATTTACAGCGATGATCTGCATTTTATCTGTGTTGTATTTCATCGCATCCAAAATCTTTATCAATCTTGGAAATTCTCTGTGACTGTCTTCGCACCAGCTTCCTACAAAAACTACCAAACTGTAAGAATTAAGTTTTTCTTTTTTTAATTCCGCCAAACTCGATTGGTCAAGTTGGTAACGATTGTACTCCTCATCAAACCAAGTTTTGAAAGGTTCTTTTTGGAACTGGTCAAGCGTCTGTGTTCCAAGCAACATTTTTCCGTCATTCTTTGATTCTACTTCTCGGTTGACGATGACTCTTTCAGCACAAGAATTAATAGTTGTGAGTGCAATGATTCCTAATAATATTGAGATTTTTCTCATTTTGTTTTTTGTTTTTAAAAACAAGTTTTACACAATTTTTTTACAAAGAGCGCAATTTTAAAACTTAATAATTTCATTTGTGAACCTTGTGAAAATCTTTGCGTCTATTGTGGTTAATTGTTAATAATGTCAGCCAAATCGGCTGCAGAATAATATTTGTTCTTAAGAACTTTGTTGTCTGCAACTCTGTGAACATTGTATTTGTCGCCAGATTTTTCGTAATAAGCATCGGTTCCTTTGTCTTTGTAGAATTCTACAGTTTCCTGCGCCTGAACTTCATTATCACAAGCTTTGGACATATTAGAACGCTGAACTTCATTAAACAATTCCACAAATTTTTCTCCCAAACCAAATTCCAAAACGGCG
Organism: Flavobacteriales bacterium UBA7519; assembly: GCA_002476905.1. Classification (GTDB taxonomy): domain Bacteria; phylum Bacteroidota; class Bacteroidia; order Flavobacteriales; family Weeksellaceae; genus Epilithonimonas. Next base: position 3,926 of record DLND01000210.1, on the reverse strand, counting down.
CCGCTCAAAACATATTGCAAATCGCAAAGTGCATCTGCGACTTCTACCAAATCATTGTCTTCAATGGCTTTTTTCAACTCGTCTAATTCTTCTTGTAAAAGACTAACTCTCAAAGCTGCACGTTCTTTTGATGGAATCTGAGGCGTGTCAAGAATTGGAGCGTTGAAGGTTTTATGAAATTCTGCTACCTGATTCAGGCTATCTAATTTTTCCATTATTTTTCTAAAATTTTAACAAATATAAAAAATGCCGTCCAAGGAGACAGCATTTCTAAAATTAAAATATATTTAATCTAAATTCTAACCACAAATATCTCTTCCAATCACCAATCTCTGGATTTCAGAAGTTCCTTCGCCAATCGTACAAAGTTTAGAATCTCTGTAGAATTTCTCTACAGGGAAATCTTTCGTATAACCATAACCACCGAAGATTTGAACAGCATTATTGGAAATTCTTACACAAGCCTCGGAAGCGTACAATTTTGCCATTGCACCTTCGCGTGTCATTTTTTGTTTCGCATTTTTCATGTCAGACGCTCTTCTGATTAATAATTCTGAGGCATCAATTTCTGTCGCCATATCAGCCAACATAAAATTAACCGCTTGGAAACTTGAAATCGATTTTCCAAATTGATGCCTTTCCTGAGCATATTTAAGAGCCGCTTTGTAAGCACCTCTCGCAATTCCCAAACTTAAAGCAGCAATAGAAATACGACCGCCATCCAAAATTTTCATTGCTTGTTTGAAACCGCTTCCAACTTCGCCCAATCTGTGAGAATCTGGAACGCGAACATTATCGAAAATCAATTCTGCTGTTTCAGAAGCACGCATCCCTAACTTGTTTTCTTTTTTACCGGAAGTGAAACCAGCCATTCCTTTTTCCAAAACAAAAGCTGTGGAATTATTTTTTGCGCCTTTTTCTCCTGTTCTCGTCATTACAACTGCAATGTCTCCAGAAATAGCGTGCGTGATAAAGTTTTTTGCACCGTGGATAACCCATTCGTCTCCATCTTTTACGGCAGTTGTGGACATTCCGCCTGAGTCAGAACCTGTGTTGTGCTCTGTCAACCCCCAAGCACCGATAACTTTTCCGGATGCTAATTGTGGTAACCATTTTCTTCTCTGCTCTTCGTTTCCGAATTCATAAATATGATTAGTGCAAAGTGAATTGTGCGCCGCAACAGATAATCCAATGGATGGGTCAACCTGAGAAATTTCGTCCAAAATGGTGACATATTCTTGATAACCAAGACCAGAACCGCCATATTCTTCAGGAATTACAATTCCCATAAAACCCAATTCTCCCAATTGATGAAACAGTTCTACAGGAAAAGTCTGGCTCTCGTCCCAATCCATAATGTTTGGGCGAATATTTTTTTTAGCGAAGTCTTTGGCCGTTTCGGCTATCATTTTTAAGTTATCCATTGTGTCGGAATTCATATTTTTATCTTTGTGCCCAAATATAGAAAAATTAGGTTAAGCACAATTTTTTTTTAAAGTTTGTTTTTTCTTCTGTAAGAATCAAGATTTTCATTATTTTAGCGTAGAAATTTTTATCAATGAATCCAAAACTGAAAACCCTGTTTTTCTTTCTCATCGGAGCCTTTGCCGGAATATTGACAATGTATCTGATTTCGAATTACCGAATCGAAAGGAAGTCGGATGTTGGAAGTCAGAAGACCGAAGTTGCGCAATCTGAGAATAAATCCGAAACTAAATTTGGTGCTGGAAAACCTTCTGAAGAAAGTTCAATAGAAGAATTGACGAATGAGACAAAAGTTATTTCTTACGTCAAGTCAAATCATCAATTGCCTGATTATTATATCACAAAATCTGAAGCGAAAAGTAAAGGATGGAATCCTTCTAAAGGAAATCTTTGTGACGTTTTGCCGGGAAAAGTAATTGGTGGCGATAAATTCAGTAATCGTGAAAAACAATTGCCAAAAGGGGAACAATATTACGAAGCCGATGTGAATTACAACTGCGCAAATAGAGGTGCAGACCGGATTATTTTCACCAAAAATGGTGACGTCTGGCTGACAAAAGATCATTACAAGTCGTTTATCAGGCAGTAAATAGTTTTTATAAAAGATTTCTTTGCTGAAAAATATTTTTTTTAATTAAATTTGTAGGTATTAATCCTTTTACAGAAGCAATTATTACTAAAAACGATGACGTATAATAGAGTTTTTTTTTTGGTATGTTTGATGGTTTCTGTAACTGCATTTTCCCAATATTCGCTGAAGCAGTGCATTAATAAAGCACAGGAAAACAATAGTGTTATAAAACTGGCGGAGCAGTCCCTTGAAACGCGGGAAAAACTTCTTCAATCCAATAAAAATAATAACCTCCCAAAAGTTGACCTTTTAGCAGGTTACAATTATATTGGGGAACCTATTAAAGTCAATCTGCAACAGGTTAAAGACGGGATTGTAGAAGGTACAGCCAATCAAAGCGTTTACGCAGCTAATTCGGTTTTTCAGCAGATTACAGGCCAGCCACTTACTCAGCAGATCCAGGATGTTATTTATCAGACTTCCAAAGATATTATTGGTGCAGTCTATCCAAATTACAATCCCGCCATTGCCAAGCAAAGTTACTTTTTAGCCGGAGTGGCCGTACGGCAGCCAATCTATTTGGGTGGTAAGCTCAAAGCTTCGCAGCAACTTTCTCAGCAGCAGGTGGAGAGCGGAAAAGCTAACCTGCAAACTTCAAAAGATCTTACAGCATATAATATTGCGTTGCAGTATATTCAGATTATGTATCTTAATTCGATGATTGCTAAACAGCAGGAGAGTGTGTCGTCTTTAGATAAAAATGAAAAATATGCCGGGAACCTTATGACGGCGGAGATTATCCCGCCTTATCAGAAAAACTGGGCAGATATTGCAAAAAAACAAGCCGATACCAATCTGAAAAACCTTAATCTGGAAAAGCAGAATGCACTGCTGATGCTCAAAGACCTGATGGGAATCTCCTTGGATGAACCTCTAGAAATTACCGAAAAACTTAATGAGACTACCGTGCTTCCTCCGTTTTCTGAATCCGGGAATAATGCAGATCTCAAACTGCTGAGGAGCAAAAAAACGGAAGCCGAAACCGGACTTAATATCACCAAATCACTTTCAAAACCCAATATTTTTGCGATTGGCAATGTGCAGTTTTTCCGGAAAGATTTACCGCTGATTACTCCGCCTTGGCTGGTAGGTGTAGAAATGCAGTGGACCTTGTTCGATCCCGAAAGAAAATCCCGAAATCTGGCATCTGAATCGTTGGTTAAAGAAGCGGATCTGCTGATAGAGCAAAAACAAAAGGCGGTAAACCTGGCGGCAAAGATTGCAGAAAATAAACTGCTGAGCCTGAAAGAACAAAGCGAAACACTGGATGCCTCACGTCAACAGACTTATACCACGACCGAAATGGTAAGAAAAAGAATGGAAAACAGCCTCTCTTCTGTAAAAGATGTGAATGATGCGTTGCAGCTGCAGTACGAAGCCGAAAAACTGTACTACACTTCTGTAGTTGCTTATCAGACGGCATTGGCTACCTATTTTTATATCAACGGGAATCCGGAAAATATTACCAACTACATCCCTTAACCTGAACAAAAAAGAATGAAAAATTTTATAAAAAATTACTGGGCCGTTTTTATTCCATTGTTTGTACTGGCGGTTGCGCTGATTTACCTGCTGAAAAACAAATCATCAGATACCGATAATAATGCCGTAATTGGGATGGTAGATGCTGATTTTGTGGATGTTTCTGCTTCGCTTCCCGGTAGGGTTATTTCTTTGCTGGTAAAGGAAGGTGATGAGGTTAAAGAAGGCCAGGTTGTGGCACAGTTACAGACTTCGGAGATAGAAACCATACAGGCTCAGGTGTCCGATGCGGTAATTATCGCACAAAATCAGCTGGATAAAGTGAACC
>DLND01000105.1:2578-2987 GCA_002476905.1 Flavobacteriales bacterium UBA7519 | reverse complement strand
AATGAAGTTATTTTTGATGTTCCAAAGCTCCTTTGGTAAGGATTTTTACGACATTCGGGCTTAGCCAATACGAGCAATTGTAATAGGTGGTTTGCTCTTTGATTTCGCCCTGTTTGGTTTTGTAGCTGTCATTAATGGCTACTAAAAAATTCACGACCTGTTTGTCGTTTTTCACGATGTTGATTTCTGCGTTTTTGGTAACTCTACCGATAATTGTGTTCATAATATTTCGATTTTAAATATTAATGATTGATTGTTAACTGTTATTTTCAAATTGCCCACGCTTGTTTTTGTGAGTATTTAGATTTTTCTCGAGTGAATTGATTTGGTATCGAGGACACTCGGCTTCTTTTTTTTACTTTTTTTCCAATTTGGAAAAGCAGTATTTTTTGTTGTTTTCTTTTGTTTT
>DLND01000105.1:2009-2473 GCA_002476905.1 Flavobacteriales bacterium UBA7519 | reverse complement strand
TGTTGTTTTCTTTTGTTTTTTCCGTTGATGTCAAAGAACGTTTTGATTTGAATTGATTCGTATAACTGAGGTTCCGGCTTTTTCTTTGCCGATGACGATAGGACAGCATTAGGCACACAAAACCCGATTCAGTTCCGTTAAAAAAAACGGATACCGAATCGGGCTTGAAATCTTTTTGTCCGGAGGATTCAGGAGTGTCTGGGAAAATTATTGGAGCAGAGCGGAGAGAATTTTTTTAGAAACCCAAAAAAATTTTTTTGAGTGAATGATGCCGTCCTACATTTGCAATAGTAAAAGAACAAACCACAGTTAGGAAGCTGTACAACAATGTTTTCATCAACGAAAAACCAATGGAAATCCATTGACGAAATTGGTCTTTTCCAGTGTTTCAAAATTTTTTGAAAAGGTTGATTTTTTATCTGCTTTTCTTCAATTTTCGCTTATTTTTTTCTTTTTAAAAGCAA
>DLND01000105.1:1429-1878 GCA_002476905.1 Flavobacteriales bacterium UBA7519 | reverse complement strand
TTTTCTTTTTAAAAGCAAAAATCTTTATCCACAATTTCCTTTTAAAAAGAAAGAAAACTTTTAATTACTTTTAAATATACTTTTAATGATTCGCTGTATCGACTTGCAGTAAACAGTTTGAAGTGTTTTTGGAATGAGTGCTTTTCCGAATTCCAAATGAGTGCTTTTCCGAAATTGAGATGAGTGCTTTTCCGAAATGGAACTTAATTTTTCTTCAATTCATCGGTTTTATTGAATTTTTCTTGATGTCATTACTTCATTTTTCCTTTTGAAAGTTCATTAATGGTCAATGTTCATTCATAAAGATTCTTTGAATTTCAATTTATAAGGTCATTAATAAGTTTTTGCATCCATAGAGAATTTAAATATCATTAAATCAGTTATTTAATGTAAATTATTAAAATTAAAACTGATTTTTGCACTACGATTTTAAAAACAAAAAAATGAAA
>DLND01000105.1:0-1314 GCA_002476905.1 Flavobacteriales bacterium UBA7519 | reverse complement strand
TTTAAAAACAAAAAAATGAAAAAAACTCTCCTTATTGTATCTCTGTCATTGGTATCATTACAAGCATTCTCCCAAGTCGAAATCAACACTACTGAGCCGAAAGCCACTTTGGATGTTGTAGGAAAACCATTGGAAACTAATGTTTTGGATGGTTTGATTGTTCCGAGAATCACAGCCCGCAACTCAAAGCAAAAAATTATACTTCCGAACAAAAAGGTGCAATTATTTATGTTACCGAAAATTTTACGGATTCTGCGGATGCAACCGGGCAGGTAGAATGGGTAAAATCGGTTGGATTGTATGAATTTGACGGAACAAAATGGAAACGTTTAGGAAATATTGAAGACACTTTGTATGATGTCGTTGAAAGAGGAAATTATGCTGGAAGATTTATTTCTTTTACCGGAGATTCTGTTTCAAAACAAGGAACCAGAGACGGTGCTGTTGGGTTTAATGCAACTACAAAATCTTATTTCTTCGGAAATATGAACCCCAATCATACAGGACAAAATAATCTCGGAATCGGTTTAGGAGCTCTTGAAAATCTAACCACAGGGAACGGAACGGTTGCCATAGGAAACAATGCCTTCAGAAACTCCACTGGAACGGTATTAACTTTGGAAAATGAGTATAACACAGGTGTTGGTTTTAATGTCGGAAATCTTTTCAAAGGGGATCACAGTGTTGCGCTTGGATTCGGTGCTTTAAACTCCAATTGGATTGGAGAGCAAAATACCGCAATTGGTCAACAAACAATGTCTGAAGGTATCGGAACCGACAAAGTTTCATACAACACTGCGATTGGTAGCAATGCACTAAGATTAGCCAATCAGCCTTTTGGCAATATTGTAATTGGAAGGTCTGCAGGTGTTAGAATGTCAGGTAAGAATAATATCATCATCGGAAATTGGGTTGCTGGATCAGAACTTTATTCACGGGCCTTCAATGGTGAAAATAAGCTAATGATTCACAGCCATACTTTTGATTCTTCCGGAAACCTTCCCAATTCTCCTGTAGGAATAAATACGCTGATTTATGGCGATTTTGCTGAACGTTGGCTGAGAATCAATGGGAAATTTCAAATCAATCCAAGCTATATCAGCAATGCGGATTCTTCTTATTCAAAAATCTTAGTTTACAATCCTATATCAGGAGACACTGCAATTAAGGATTATGCCAATATTCCTATTCCACCAACTTCTGGGAATTATATTCTTAAAACGGTTAACGGAAGCGTGCAGTGGGTGATGGAGTAATTTAACTTTAAATATTGGTTTTATATTCACTAAATTGAAATATAAACAAATTTGTTTA
>DLND01000081.1:5579-6037 GCA_002476905.1 Flavobacteriales bacterium UBA7519 | reverse complement strand
TCCGTAGGAGTTCAATCTGAAAATTAAAAGATGAATTAAAAATAGCACTCCTACGGAGTGCCGCCAAAAACAAATGCTTTAAGCTACACAGATAAAGCTCCTAAAGGAGCTTAATACAAGACCCTTGCGAACTTAAAACATTTAGCAATTAAATAACCATTGCGACAGTGCGTTAAAAACATTTGACAGACAAAATTTAAAAATGAAAACATTAGATAAAATTCCTACAGGAAAAATTGAACGGACAAGCAGCCTGCTTAAAGCCGGTGCAAAAGTCGGTGTCAACTACCTGAAATATTACGGAAATAAAATCACGAAAGATGAAGTTGAGGCACGTAAAATTCTGCACGAAGACAATGCTGCAGACATTTACGATTCGTTAAAAGAATTAAAAGGTTCTGCGCTGAAAGTTGCCCAAATGCTGAGTATGGAAAAAAATATTCTTCCGGTGGAATATG
>DLND01000081.1:0-5447 GCA_002476905.1 Flavobacteriales bacterium UBA7519 | reverse complement strand
ATATTCTTCCGGTGGAATATGTAGAAAAGTTCTCACTTTCGCAGTTTTCCGTTCCGCCTTTGTCTGGTGCTTTGGTGAAGAAAACATTCAGAAAATATTTCGGGAAAAATCCGGAAGATATTTTTGATGAATTTTCTGCCGAATCGGTTAATGCCGCGAGCATCGGACAGGTTCATACTGCAAAAAAAGACGACAAAAAACTGGCGGTGAAAATACAATATCCCGGTGTAAGAGAAAGCATTTCCAGCGACCTGAAAATGGTAAAACCGATTGCGATGAAAATGTTCAACATCAAAAAAGAAGGTTCGGAATCCTATTTTCAGGAAGTGGAAGACAAACTGTTTGAGGAAACTGACTATAATCTGGAACTGAAACGAAGTCAGCATTTTGCAGAAGAATGCAGTCATCTTCCGAATGTGAAATTCCCTTATTATTATCCGGAATATTCGTCTGAGAAAATCATCACAATGGACTGGATGTCGGGAATTCATTTTTCGGAATTTACCAAAAAACAGAATTCTCAGGACGATTTGAATAAAATCGGACAGACACTTTGGGATTTTTATATGTATCAGATGCATATTCTGAAAAAAGTGCACGCCGATCCGCATCCGGGAAATTTCCTGATTTCGGAAAACAATGAATTATTGGTCATCGATTTTGGCTGTATCAAAGAGATACCGGAAGATTTCTACATTCCGTATTTCGAACTGGCCAAAGAAGAAAATCTGAAAAATCCTGAAATTTTCCGTGAGAAATTATTCACCTTGGAGATTCTTCGAGCAGAAGATTCAGAACAAGAAAAAGAGTTTTTTGCCAAATTATTTTACGAGTTACTGGAATTGTTCACGAGACCGTTTAATCAGGAAAAATTTGACTTTTCGGATGAGTCTTTCTTTCAGGAAATTGCCGATCTGGGACAGAAATATGCGAAAGTGAGTGATATGAAAGGAATGAATACCAACCGCGGTTCCCGACATTTTATTTACCTGAACAGAACATTTTTCGGATTGTATAATATGATGCACGATCTGAAAGCGAAAGGTATGGCGATTAATCATTTTAAAAATTATTGTAAGTGACATTTAACCGCAAATCGAAGATTCGACGGAGTCAAAAGTCACAAAAGATTTTGATGAATTACAGGTTATTAAAAGAGCCGAAAGGTTTGAAAACGATTTTGTGGGAATAAATGAATCATTAACAGGTCGCTCCTACGGAGCTCATATCTTATAAAAATGTTAGCTATTAACAGTCAGCTCCTATCGGAGCATTATAAAATTCCGTAGGAATGTACTGTTAATAGAAAACAGAAAGCCGTAAAAAGGAAGCTCCGTAGGAGCGACCTGTTAATATTACAATTGTATTTGAATTAAAGTTTAATATGAAAAATATGCCTTCAGGATTACCTTCCAAAATCTGTGAAGTCTGCGGACTGCCTTTCAACTGGCGGAAAAAGTGGAAAAAAAACTGGGACGAAGTAAAATATTGCAGCGAAAGATTCCGGAAAAGCAAAAAATCAACATTGTCTGGTTCACCAAAGATTTAAGAACGAGAGATTCAGAATCCTTATAATTTCACAAACAGAAGATTGCGTTTCACCGCGCAACAATGAAGTTTTACGAAAGTGAACTAAAAAAGGCAGGTTTTGAGGTTGAATATATTGAAAGTTCATCGAAATTCAGCGACATCCGAAATTTAATTCCGAGGCTTGAAAAAGAAAATTTTTCAACGATAAAAACAACGGATGTTTGCGACAATTGGTTGGAAAAAAGATTAAAGGGAACCAAATTAGAACTCGAAATTTTAGATAGTCCGCTTTTCATCAATACCAAAGAAGATCTGAAAGATTATTTTGAGGGTAAAAAAGCCTATCATCAAACTGATTTTTACAAACAGCAGAGAATCACCCGAAATATTCTGATGAAAGGCGGAAAACCGTTGGGCGGGAAATGGACCTACGACACCGAAAACCGAAAAAATATCCGAAAAATAAAAAAGCACCTGCCATTCATTTTCCAAAAAACAATGAATTTTACGAGGAAGCAAAAGATTACACCGAAAAAAATTTTGTCAAGAATTACGGAACACTTACGGATGAACAGCTCTATTCGACTACTTTTAAGGAAGCCAAACAATGGCTGGAACAGTTTCTTGAAAACCGTTTTCTTGAATTTGGCGTTTACGAAGACAGCATCGTAGAAAAGGAACATTTTCTGCATCACAGCGTGCTTTCTCCGTTAATGAATGTCGGACTTTTAACACCTGAAAATGTATTGGAAAAAGCCATTTCGTTTGCAGAAGAAAACGATATTCCGGTGAATTCTTTGGAAGGTTTTGTCCGCCAGATTTTGGGTTGGCGCAAATTTGTGCGTGGGGTTTATGTGTATCAGGGAACGTATCAGCGGAATAAAAATTACTGGAAACACGACAAAAAACTTCCGGAATCTTTTTACACCGCCAAAACAGGAATCCGACCGATTGACAGTTCGCTTCAGAAAATCCTGAAAACCGGTTATGCACATCACATCGAACGACTGATGATTTTTGCCAACTTTATGAATCTCTGTCAGTTCAATCCTGATGAAGTCTATCAGTGGTTTATGGAAATGTTTATCGATTCCTACGATTGGGTAATGGTTCCGAATGTGTATGGAATGAGCAGTTTTTCGGACGGCGGTAAGATGAGCACGAAACCGTACATCAGCGGAAGCAATTATATTAAGAAAATGAGCGATTATCCCGATGGAGAATGGGCGGAACAATGGGATGCTCTGTTTTGGAACTTTATTAATGACCATCAAGATTTTTTTGCCCAAAATCCAAGATTGGGAATGATGCTGAGAACATTGGAGAAAATGCCGGAAGAGAAACGAAAACAGCATTTTAAAACAGCAAAGGAATTTATTGAAAATCTTAAATGATTTTTTAACCACAAAAGACACAAAAGAATTGATTGGTAAAAAGTTTTCAAAAGAGCAAAAAAGATTCTATAAAAAGACTTTGCTGAGTGAAACGCCTTTGCGAACAAAAAATATTATCAAAATTTTAAAGAAAAATCTTTGCGGACTTTGCGTTAAAAATCAAAAAAAATGAATAAAAACCTCAACATACAACAAATCGACAGAATCATCGAAATGGCGTGGGAAGACCGAACGCCGTTCGAAGCGATACAGTTTCAGTTCGGAATCAGCGAATCGGAAGTGATTGAACTGATGCGTTCGGAATTGAAAGAATCGAGTTTTAAGCTTTGGAGAAAAAGAGTGAATTCCGGAGTAAGCCAGAAACACCTGAAAAAAAGAAGCGAAGAGATTGATCGCTTTAAATGCAGCAGACAGAGAATTATCAGCAATAATAAAATTTCTAAAAGGTAAATTTTACCACAAAAGACACAAAAGAATTGTTTGAAGATAGAGTGCTTCAAAAGAGCAAAAAAGCTTTGTAAATAGACACTTTATTTCGTCAGACTCATCATAAACTAAGCTCATCCTTACAATTAAAAGATAATTAAACGAATAGTATTAGAGATGTCACACTGAGCTTGTCGAAGTGTCTCAAAATAAAAACCTTCGTGTTCAAAAACATAAAAATAAATTCATTATGAAAAATATCGTCATCATCGGTTGCGGAAAAGGAATCGGATTAGCAACAGCAAAGATTATCGCAGAACAAAACAAAATCATCGGAATTTCCAGAACGGTAAATCACGAACTGAATCATCCGAATATTGAATTCCACACAATGGATATTCTTTCGGGAAACTTAGATGAAATCAGTTTTCCGGAAGTCGTGGACGGATTGGTTTATACACCAGGAAGCATTAATCTGAAACCTTTTAGCCGACTTTCTGTGGATGATTTTAAGAATGATTTTGAGATCAATGTTTTGGGAGCGGTAAAAATTATTCAGAAACTGTTGCCGAATCTCAAAAAGTCGGAAAGTGCCTCCATTGTGCTTTTCAGTTCCGTGGCGGCAAAACTGGGAATGCCTTTTCACGCTTCGATTGCGGCGAGTAAAAATGCGGTGGAAGGTCTTACAAAAAGTCTGGCGGCGGAATTTTCGGCTCAGAAAATCAGGGTTAATGCGATTGCACCTTCTTTAACGGACACGAATTTGGCATCACAACTTTTGGCAACGCCTGAGAAAAGAGAAGCTTCCGCGAAAAGACATCCGCTGCAAAGAGTAGGAACGGCTGAAGAAATTGCGGAAATGACGGTTTTCCTCGTTTCAGATAAATCGTCGTGGATCACAGGGCAGGTTTTCGGAATTGATGGCGGAATGGGAAGTGTTAAGCTTTAGTTGGAGGGTTTGAGAGTTGGAGCGTTTAGATTCTTCAACCCCTTTATTAGATTATAAAAAATATTTAAAATACTTAGATTAAATTTGCGCTATGAATACTGATTTTTTCATTGATCTGCTTCATCAGGTTAAAGAATTTGAAAATTCCGAAGCTTATAAACCTCACTCTAATGTTGAGGATTTCCGTCTTTGGCTGAATGATCAAAAATACCGAAAAGAGAGCCCAACCAAACTTTTTAAAAATGAACAGCATCAGGTTTCTTTTACAGAAAATGAAATCTGCAAACAGGTTCTGCTTTTGGGACGATATTCCAGACAATTAATTAGAAAGGGGTTGAATGATTTCCCTGAATTGGCCAATGAAGAATTCACCTACCTTTACCGATTGAAGGACGAACCTAATCTGACTAAAATTCAGTTAATCGAAAGAAACGGTCACGAAAAACAAACCGGAACTCAAATCATCAAGCGTCTTTTGGAATATGGCTTAATTGAAGAAAAGAACGACAGCGAAGATAAAAGAAGTAAGCGTTTGAACCTCACCGAAAAAGGTGAAGATTATTTCCACCGTTCCGTTGAAAAAGTGAATATGACGTCTCGAATTCTTGCCGGAAAACTCGAAAATGAAGAAAAAACAGAGCTTCTCGAATTACTCAGAAAGCTGAATGATTTTCACTCGCATGTTTACTCTGAGTATAAACGCTTTGACATTGATAAAATTCTTGAAATTTCCGTTAGTTAATTTGTTTAATAGCAATTAGATCAATTTTAATACTGATTTTATACAATGAGATTATTAAATGAGAACCATCGAGTAAATTTCAGTTCCAAGCTATTATTCCAAATTTTTTGCTTTAAAAAAAGTGATGCATTAAAATAAAGGAAAATTGATTTATTTGCCGATACAGAACTTCGAGAAAATATTACCCAAAACCTCATCATTTGTAAATTCACCGGATATTTCCCCTAGATGCTCCAGCGCATTTCTCAGTTCATAAGCCAAAAGTTCTGTTGTGATTTGTGAGCTTATTGCTTCATCCACTTGCTTAACGGAATTCAGGGATTTTTGTAAAGCTTCGTAATGACGCTGGTTGGTGATTACAACATTACCTTCTTCAGATTTCAAATGTTCTACGTAGGACGACAAT
>DLND01000052.1:16139-16319 GCA_002476905.1 Flavobacteriales bacterium UBA7519 | reverse complement strand
TGGAATTGAATCTAAAAATGATTTAATGTCGTCAAAATTTGGAAGTTATGGTGAAGAAAATCTCGCGTGGAGCGGGGAAGATGTGAAAGGTTTTACCAAAATCCTCAGCAACTCGCTCAACATCTATCATCAGGTTAATAAATTGAATTAGAATAATTGGGGCAGCTTAATCCGTCTTCC
>DLND01000052.1:0-15973 GCA_002476905.1 Flavobacteriales bacterium UBA7519 | reverse complement strand
CTTCCGCTCCCAATCTTTTTTGCAGACGATTTCATTTTAAATAGAACTTAAGTACAAGCAAAAAAGGATTTCCGCTCAAGCCGGGCTGCGAGTGATTCAATGATTAATAAACTTTTGCTGAGCGTAAACGCCTTTGCGAACTTAAAACATTTTCAATAAGAATAAAAAAACTTTGCGCGCTTTGCGTTCAAAATATTAAAAAATGAAAAAATCAGTCGGAATCATCGGTGCCAACGGTTACACAGGAAGCGAACTTGTTCGTTTGCTGGCTTTTCATCCGAATATAGAATTAAAATTTTTGTACAGTCGTTCCAATTCCGGCGTTAAGATTTCGGATTTGTATCCGGATTTAGATTCCGTTTGCGATTTGGTTTTAGAAAATACATTGCGTCCGGTTGATATTCTTTTTCTTTGCTTGCCTCACACAGAAAGTGCAAAATGGCTTGCAGAAAGACCAGCAGACGATGAGGTATTAATAATAGATTTAGGAAACGATTTCCGACTTTCTACCCATTTTGGAAGCAGAGATTTTGTTTATGGTTTGCCAGAGATTCATTTTAATGAAATTCAGAATTCGAAAAGTATTGCTAACCCTGGATGTTTTGCAACTGCGATTCAGTTGGCGTTATTGCCTTTAGCAAAAGAAAATCTGTTGAAAGATGTTTACACAACAGGAATTACGGGTTCAACCGGAGCAGGACAATCTTTGCAGGCGACAACGCATTTCACTTGGAGAAATGATAACATTTCGGCTTACAAAACACTGAATCATCAGCACGTTGACGAGATTTTAAAACAAGTCAATTCGCTGAATAATCAAGAAGTAGAACTCAATTTTGTTCCGTGGCGCGGCGATTTTGCAAGAGGGATTTTCACCAGTTCAATTATTGATTGTGATTTAGAATCAGAAAAAATTGACGAATTATATAAAGAATTTTACAAAGATTCCCCTTTTGTGAAAGTTTCAGAAAAACCGATGGATATGAAACAGGTCGTTAATACCAATTTCTGTGTCATCCAAATCGAAAAACAAGGAAACAAAATAGCAGTTCATTCCGCGATTGACAACCTTTTGAAAGGTGCCTCCGGACAGGCTGTTCAAAATATGAATATAGCAAATGGTTGGGAACAAAATCTTGGATTAAACCTAAAACCAATTGCTTTTTAAAGTCAATCAACTATCAACTATCAACCGACAACCATCAACCAAAATGAATTTATTCAACGTCTATCCACTCTTCAACATCAATCCGGTAAAAGCTCAAGGTTCTTTTCTTTGGGACGAAAACGGACAGCAGTACCTCGATTTTTATGGCGGTCACGCTGTGATTTCCATTGGTCACAATCATCCGCATTATGTTGAGAAATTGAAAAATCAATTGGAGAAAATCAGCTTTTATTCCAATTCTGTGGAGAACAAAATTCAGGAAGAATTAGCTGAAAAGTTAGGAAAATTGTCAGGTTACGAAGATTATTCATTGTTCTTATGTAATTCTGGAGCGGAAGCGAATGAAAACGCTTTGAAATTAGCTTCATTCCATAATAATAAAAAGAAAGTCGTTTATTTTTCTGAGTCTTTTCACGGAAGAACTTCGGCTGCAGTTGCGGTAACAGATAATCCAAAAATTGTAGCACCAGTTAATGAATCTGAAAATTTCATCAAATGTGAATTCAATAATTCAGAAGAATTGGAGAAGATTTTTGCAGAAAATCAAAACGAAATTTCTGCTGTGATTGTAGAAGGAATCCAAGGTGTTGGCGGAATCAATTTGTTGATGCAAGATTTTGTTTTAACGATTGAAAAATTGTGTAAAGAAAATGATGCAGTTTTGATTTTAGACGAAGTTCAGTCTGGTTATGGACGTTCGGGTAAATTCTTTGCGCATCAGGAATTCGACATCAAACCGGATTTGATTACAGTTGCAAAAGGAATGGGAAATGGTTTTCCGATTGGTGGTGTTTTGATTAGTCCAAAATTCCAAGCGAGTTACGGATTGTTGGGAACAACATTTGGCGGAAATCATCTCGCTTGTGTTGCCGGATTAGCGGTTTTAGAAGTCATCGAAAAAGAAAATTTAATCGAAAATTCAGAGAAAATTGGAGCTTACATCGAAGAAAAAATTAAAAATTTTCCTCACATAAAAAATATCAAAAGGCGCGGTCTGATGATTGGGATTGAGCTCGACCAAGCCTGCGCAGATGTCAGGAAAGAATTGTTGTTTGAACATTTTATTTTCACCGGAAATGCCAATGATAAAAACGTTCTGCGGATTTTGCCGGCGCTCAACATTTCGGAAAAAGAATCCGATTTGTTCATCAACGCTTTAGAAAAAACTTTGAAAGCGATTGATGAGAAAAAGAAAATTTTAACAGAGAACTAAAACACAATATTGTCATTCCGTAGGAATCTCGGCAATCCAGATTATTTCGGATGACAAAATAAAAATTGTGTATGTTCAGAAAATTAATTCAAAATGAAAAATTTCACTTCGGTTTACGATATAGATAATTTGCAAGAAACCATTGCAAAAGCTTTAAAAATAAAAGAAAACCCTTTAGATAATCCAACAAAAGGAAAAGGGAAAACAATTGGACTGGTATTTCTTAATTCAAGCCTCAGAACAAGATTAAGTTCACAAATCGCAGCTCAGAATTTAGGATTAAACGTCTTAGTTCTCAACGCTGCACAAGAAGCTTGGAATCTGGAATTCGCTGATGGAACTGTTATGAACGGAGACACAGTTGAACATATTACAGATGCAATAGAAGTTCTGAATCAATATTGCGATATCATTGCCGTAAGATGTTTTGCAGGAATGAAAAACAAGGAAGATGATGTGAACGAAAGTATTTTAAGTCAATTTCTGAAACACGCCAAAGTTCCTATTATTTCTCTGGAATCAGCGACGCGTCATCCGTTGCAAAGTCTGGCAGATTGCATTACAATCACAGAAAATTGGACAGAAACGCGAAAGCCAAAAGTTGTTTTGACTTGGGCACCTCACATCAAACCGATTGCACAGGCTGTCGGAAACTCGTTCACCGAATGGATGCAACAACTGGATGTTGATTTTGTAATCACAAATCCTGAAGGTTATGATTTAGACAAAAATTTCACAAAAGATACGCCTGTGATTCATAATCAGGACGAAGCTTTGAAAGATGCGGATTTCGTTTATGTGAAAAATTGGTCTTCGTTTGATGATTATGCAAAAGTGCTGGAAGTCGATGAAAATTGGATGTTAACCAATGAAAAATTAGAATTAACCAATCAAGCGAAAGTAATGCATTGTTTGCCAGTTCGTAGAAATCTTGAATTGAGTGATGAAGTAATGGATAGAGAAAACTCAATCATCTATCAGCAAGCAAAAAACAGAATTTTTTCTGCTCAAGTTGTGTTTTCTGAAATTTTGGATGAGTTAGATAAATGTTAAACACAAAGGCACAAAAGATTTTTTTTGAAAAGAATTTTAAGGCACAAAAAAATCAAAGATTTTAAAACTTTGTGCCTTAAAACACAATATTGCATAATTAGTAATCCTTGTGCCTTTGTGTAAATTATGTAAGAATTGAAAACAAAAATGCAAAAACTACACATCATAAAAATCGGAGGAAATTTAATCGATGACAAAAAATCATTGAAAGCTTTCCTTGAGCAATTTTCAAAAATCGAAGACGCAAAAATCCTCATTCACGGTGGCGGAAAATTAGCCGAAACGCTGGCGGAAAAACTGAAAATCACACAAACAATGATTGATGGACGAAGGATTACCAACAAAAAAACGTTGAAACTCGTGACAATGGTTTACGCAGGAAGAATTAATAAAAATTTGGTTGCCAAACTACAAAGTTTCAACTGCAATGCGATTGGATTTTCCGGTGTAGACGGCAATATGATTCAAGCCGAAAAACGCCAGCATCCAACGGTTGATTTTGGATTTGTTGGCGATATAGACGAAAAAAGTATCAATCACGAATTGATCATTAATATGATAAATCTGGGTCTGGTTCCGGTGTTTTCTGCAATCACTCACGATAAAAAAGGAAATCTGTTCAACACCAACGCAGACACGATTGCCGGAACTATCGCTCAAGCTTTATCAAAACATTTCGATACAGAATTGCTGTTTTGTTTCGATAAAAATGGCGTTTTGGAAAATATTGAGGACGAAAATTCAAATTTGAAAACCATCAACAAACAAGAATTTTCTGAATTAAAATCCCAAGGAAAACTTCATAAAGGGATTTTACCAAAGCTACACAATGCTTTCGTGGCCAAAGAAAATGGCGTTCAGAAAGTGTTTCTGATCAATGAAAAAAAACTGTCAGACCAAATAAAATTAGGAAATGAAGGAACTGAAATCTGTCTTTAGCAGAGAAGAATTAACGGAAAATGCAGTCAAATTACTGAAAAAACTCATTGCCACACCGTCTATGAGCCGCGACGAATATAATGTTTCGCTCATCATAGAAGGATTTTTCAATGAGCATCAAATTGCAGTTAACCGATTCAAAAATAACATTTGGGCAACCAACAAATATTTTGATGCAGGCAAACCTTCGATTCTTCTCAATACGCATCACGACACAGTAAAACCGAACAAAGCTTATACTTTGGACCCGTTTATTCCTGTGGAAAAAGAGGGGAAATTATTTGGTTTGGGAAGCAACGATGCAGGTGCGTCTTTGGTGGCAATGGCGCAGACGTTTCTTTATTTTTATGAAGCCGAAGATTTGACTTATAATTTAGTAATTGCTTTAACGGCTGAAGAAGAAATCTCTGGTTTGGATGGGATTGAAGCCTTATTTCCTCAACTTCCGAATGTAGAATTGGCCATCGTAGGCGAACCAACCAAAATGAATCTGGCCATTGCAGAGAAAGGTTTATTGGTGATTGATGGCGAAATGACGGGAACGCCTTCTCACGCAGCGCATCCGAACAATGACAATGCGATTGTGAAATGTATGAAGGATTTGCAGAATATTCTGGATTTCAAATTTCCGAAAGTTTCGGATTATCTGGGCGAAGTGAAAGTGACTTTGTCGGTTATCAATGCCGGAACTCAGCACAATGTGGTTCCAGAAAAATGCAATTTCACTCTGGACGTGCGGGTCACAGATGAATATACGAATCGAGAAGTTTTTGAAATCATCCAATCTCAGATGAAATCGAAACTCACGCCGAGGTCATTCCGTCTCAATTCCTCAAAAATAGAAGTCACTCATCCCTTTGTTCAGGCTGGATTGGCTTTGGGAAGGACAACTTACGGTTCGCCGACATCTTCCGACCAAGCGATTATTCCGTGTACGTCGGTCAAGTTGGGCGTTGGCGATAGTCTGCGTTCTCACACAGCGGACGAGTTTGTTTACATCGACGAAATCCGTGAAGGAATCGATATTTACATCAAAATATTAGAAATAGTTTTATAAATATAAATAGAGGCGGGCTTTAGCCCGTCTTAGAAAGGAAATTAGGAATTGGCTTTAGCCAAAATTTATAAAGTCAACAAAATAAAAATAATTTGGGCAGCTTAATCCGCCTTCCGCTCCCAATCTTTTTTGCAAGACGATTTTAGTTTAAATAGAACTCAACGGTTGGCAAAAAAGGATTTCCGCTCAAGTCGGGCTGCGTGCGATTCGATAAGATAAAACGATTGTCATTCAGAACGGAGCAAAGCGAATTGAAGAATCTTTGAAATAATTAAAGATTTCTCGTACATCGAAATGACAACTTAGAAATTAAACCTTTGATGAGCATAAGCGCCTTTGCGAACCTTAAAATATTTTCAATAAAATAAAAAAATCTTTGCGCTCTTTGCGTTCAAAATATAAAAAAAATGAAAAAAATTTGGCAAAAAGATAATACGAAAACCAATGATTTGGTTAACAAATTCACAGTCGGAAAGGACTTGGATTTTGACGATAGATTAGCAAAATACGATGTGTTGGGTTCTATTGCACACGCCAAAATGCTCGCAGAAGTCGGATTGATCCGCTTGGATGAAGAGCAGGCGATTGTTACGGTTTTAGAAGAAGTTCTTTCAGAAATCGAAAAAGGAAGTTTCGAAATCGATAAAACAGCAGAAGACATCCATTCACAAATCGAAACGATTCTCATCGAGAAACTCGGCGAAACAGGAAAAAAAATCCATACAGCAAGGTCAAGAAACGACCAAGTTTTGACAGATATAAAATTGTATCTTTTGGACGAAATCCGTGAAATTACTGAACGAACAGATTCGTTTTTCCAGATTCTTAAAGACAAAGCGAATCAACATAAAAACGTTTTATTGCCTGGTTATACGCATTTTCAGGTTGCTATGCCTTCGTCTTTTGGCTTGTGGTTTGGTGCGTATGCAGAATCTCTGGTTGACGATTTGGAATTGTTGTTTGCAACAAAGAATATCATTAATAAAAATCCGTTAGGTTCTGCTGCAGGTTACGGTTCATCTTTCCCGATTGACAGAGAAAGTACCACTTATAAATTAGATTTCAGAACACTGAATTATA
The DNA here is from genome assembly GCA_002476905.1 of Flavobacteriales bacterium UBA7519. GTDB lineage: Bacteria > Bacteroidota > Bacteroidia > Flavobacteriales > Weeksellaceae > Epilithonimonas. The sequence continues at coordinate 9,463 of DLND01000052.1, read as the reverse complement.
ATGTAGTTTACGCTCAAATGACACGTGGAAAGTCTGAAAAGTTATTGGCAAATTCGCTTTCGGTTTTGGCTGGAACTTTAAGCAAGTTTTCTTACGACGTTTGTCTTTATTTGAGTCAGAATTTTGATTTCATAAGCTTTCCGAAAGAATTTACAACGGGAAGCAGTATTATGCCGCACAAAAAAAATCCTGACATTTTCGAGTTGGTGAGAGCGAGATGCAACAGAATTCAGGCTTTGCCAAATGAATTGATTTTGTTGACCAATAATCTGCCTTCTGGTTATCACAGGGATTTGCAATTGACAAAAGAAATTCTTTTCCCTGCAATCGATTCGTTGAAAGAATGTTTGGAAATCTTGATTTACACGCTTCCGAACATCGAAGTGAAAGATAATATTCTGGACGATGAAAAATATAAATACATCTTCAGCGTAGAAAAAATCAATGAAGAAGTGAAGAATGGGAAATCTTTCCGCGATGCTTATATCCAAATCGGACAAGAGATTGAAAAAGAGCTTTTTGAATACGATTATAAAGAATTGAATCATTCTCATCAGGGAAGTTTGGGAAACCTTTGCCTCGATGAAATCGAATATCAATTCAATAAAGTTAGAGATAAGTTGTTGGGTTAATTATTGAAGAATTTATCGCAAAGGCGCAAAATGGAATAAAACTAAATGCTTTAAGGCACAAAGTCTTGACTTCGTTAAAGTGAGATAAATTGAAAATTTATCCTTTGCGACTCTGAGAAGTATTATAAATAAAATTTTTGCGACTTTGCGTTTAAGATAAATTTTAATCCAACTTAAACTTAGTCGTCTTTTTAACTTCGGCAAGAACAATAGAACTGTGATATTGCCCGATGTTAGGACCGTTGGAGATTATATTGACCGTAAAATTATTGTACGAATTGATATCACTCGCAAGAATTTTCAACATATAATCATATTCGCCGGAAAGACTGATGATTTCCTGTACTTCATCATATTTGGAAATATAATCTTCGAATTCTTTAAGTGTTTTTTGAGATTGTTCTTTCAGACGAATATTACAATAAACCACGATGTTGATGCCGAGTTTTTCTCGGTTCAAAATCGCAACATATTTTTCTACGACACCTTGTTTTTCAAGGTTTTTGATGCGTTCGTAAGTTGGCGTAAAAGTGAGTCCGATTTTTTCGGAAATTTCTTTTACCGATAATGTAGAATCCTCTTGTAGAAGCGAAAGTATTAATTTGTCTTTTTTATCCAATCCCATAATGGCAAATCATTCTTTCAAAAGTAAAGAAAATTTTTGATTGTAAAAATTTTAGAGCAGAAGTTCATTCATATAACATAAAAAATTATGAATAAGATTTCATAATATAGAAAATATTGGTATCTTTGCACCCAATGAATCTGGTACAGAATTTAGCGACAAAAAAAATTGGCAAGTTTGCCGACAGCAACAATATTTTTTATATTTAACGAAGTCTTTTTAGGCTTCGTTTTTTTTATTTAAAAATTTGAATTATGATTAAGCTTTCACGCGTTTCTACGGACAGTATAGAGAAAATTTTAAAAGAAGCTCAGGCGTTTTCGGAAGGGAAGATTAGCAAGATTGAAGGCGATGTTTTCGCCGCGAACCTGTTTTTTGAGAATAGCACAAGAACCAAAACAAGTTTTGAAGTTGCAGAAAAGAAATTGGGACTTCAAGTTATCGATTTCGAAGCTGATAAAAGTTCCATTGCAAAAGGCGAAACACTTTTGGATACGATTAAAACTCTGGAAGCTATTGGCGTAGAAGTCGCTGCAATCAGACATTCGGAAACACGTTATTATGACGCATTGAAAGATACAAAATTAAGTATCGTAAATGCAGGTGACGGAACGGGACATCATCCTTCACAGGCTATTTTGGATGCAATGACAATCATTCAGGAATTTGGAAAGATTGAAGGTCTTAAAATCGGAATCGTAGGTGACGTAAAACACAGCCGCGTTGCAAATTCTGATGCAGGATTATTCAGAAGATTAGGAGCGAAAGTTTATTTCTCAGGACCAGAATTTTGGTTTGACGAAGGAATGTTGGTGAACGGAACTTATATGCAGTTTGATGACCTTGTGAAAGAAGTGGACGTTTTGATTTTGTTGAGGATCCAGCACGAGCGTCACGAGAGAAACTTCCATTTCAAGTCTGAGGATTATTTGAAGAAATTCGGTTTGACAAAGGAAAGAGAAGCGAAAATGAAACCGACTTCAATCATAATGCATCCAGCGCCCATCAATAGAGGTGTGGAAATTGATTCGGAATTGGTTGAATGCGAAAGGTCGAGAATTTTCAAACAAATGCAAAACGGCGTTTTTGCCAGAATGGCAATCCTTAAATATGATTTGGAAAACAGAGGATTCCGATTCATCGACTCCAAAAATTAAAATATTTATTCACGCTTTCCGGCGTGTTTTTTTTGAGATAAAAAGTCCGATGTCAGAAGTCTGATGACAGAGGATGAAATAAGTAATAGTAAAACTTCGGACTTCGGACTTCCGTCTTCCGACTTAAAATTAAAAATGAAAAAGAAATTAATATTAGAATCCGGCGAAGTTTTTCACGGAACGGGATTCGGAGCAGAGCAGGATACTGCTGGAGAAGTGGTTTTCAACACAGGAATGACGGGTTATCAGGAATTGATTTCTGACCCAAGTTATTGCGGACAAATCGTTTGTATGACTTATCCTTTGATTGGAAATTACGGAATTAATCGTGATGATTATGAAAGCATCGAACCTGCAATCAAAGGTTTGATTGTGAAAGAATTGTGCGATTTGCCTTCCAATTTCAGAACTCAAATCACGTTGGATGAGTTGTTCAAAAAGAAAAATTTATCAGGAATTTCCGGAATCGATACTAGAAGATTGACTAGAATCCTTCGAAATAAGGGCGTTGAGAAAGGAAAAATCGTAAATGCTGATGCTGATGAAAAAGTCGTAATCGAAGAACTGAAATCAACAACTTTTCCTACAAATCAAGTAGAACAAGTTTCCACAAAGACTTCTTACGCAAGTCCGGGTAGAGGTTTTAAAGTGGTTTTGGTAGATTTTGGTTCCAAGTTGGGGATTATTCGGGAACTGTCTCAAAGAAACTGCGACATCATCGTAGTTTCTCACGACACAACAGCAGAAGAGATTTTGCTAATGGACCCGGACGGTATAATGCTTTCCAACGGCCCCGGCGACCCGGAAGATAATGCAGAAGCTTTGGTAATGATTCAGAAATTGCTAGGGAAAGTTCCAATTTTCGGGATTTGTTTAGGCCATCAATTGATTGGTTTAGCTTGTGGCGCAAAAACTTACAAACTGAAATTCGGACACAGAGGTGGCAATCATCCGGTTTTGGATTTGGAGAAAAATAAAGTCGCCATCACTTCTCAAAATCACGGTTATGCGATTGACCAAGAATCTTTGAAAAGTACAGATTTAGTAGAAACGCATATCGCTCTGAATGACAGAACGAATGAAGGTGTGAAGCACAAAATTCATCCTTGTTTTTCAGTTCAATACCATCCGGAAGCAAGTCCAGGACCGGAAGATGCAAACTATCTTTTTGATGAGTTTGTGGCGTTGATGGAGAAATTCAATTTGAAAATGTAATCTTTATGGAAATACAGAAAATTGGAAAACTCACTGCATTATTCTCTTTTATTGTAGGAACAATATTATTGTTGATTTATTATCAGACAATGTCTGTCGAATTTGCAGTTTTTAGTTATTTTTTATTGGTGGTTATAGGAGTAATTAATTTAGCGATTTTAGTGATTTTAATTTTCAGATATTATAGAAATTCTATCAATAAAAAAGAAGAACTAAAAACTATTGGAATATTATTGCTAAATATTCCGGTTGTAGTATTTTACTTTTATATTGTTGTTATTTTAACAAGTATAATCAGGTTAACTATCACAAATAAAACCAATACTGACTTAGAAAATATTTCTATTAGCGGTTGCGAGGACAAGAAAATAAAACTACTCAAACAAAATGAAAGTGAAACGATATGGATAAAAATCCCCAATGATTGTTCTATTGATATGATTTACAAATTAAACAATTTTACAAAAAAGGAAAATATTTTTGGTTATGTTACAAATATGATGGGACAAAAAGTAGAATATAGATTAGGAATTGATAACAAACCTATTGATACAGAATTTTAAAAATTGAAAAAATTAACCACAATACTTGTCATTCTGAAAGAATCTTAGCTTTTAAATTCCTACGGAATGACAAAGCTAGGTTTAAAAAATAATAAATCTTCTGACGTCCATCATCGGACTTCGGACAATAAAAGTAAAAATGAAAAGAACAGATATACAAACAATTTTAGTAATCGGCTCAGGTCCAATCATTATTGGTCAAGCTGCGGAATTTGATTATTCGGGAACACAGGCTTGCCTTTCTTTGAAGGAAGAAGGCTACAAAGTGATTTTGATTAATTCCAATCCTGCGACGATAATGACGGATGTGGAGATTGCCGACAAAGTTTATATTGAACCGATTTCTTTGGAATTCGTTTCCAGAATCATTCGCAAAGAACGTCCGGATGCGCTTCTTCCGACTTTGGGAGGACAAACCGGACTTAATATGGCGGTTGAATTACAGAAATCCGGAATTCTTGAAGAATGTAAAGTGGAAGTTTTAGGAACAAAACTTTCAGCAATCAATCAAGCGGAAGACAGAGATTTATTCCGCGAATTAATGAGAGAATTGAACGAACCAGTTCCAGAATCTGACATCGTAACGACTGTTGAAGGTGCTTTAGCTTTTGCAGATAATTTAGGTTATCCTGTGATTGTTCGTCCTGCTTTTACAATGGGAGGAACAGGCGGTGGAATTGCTTCCAACGAAGCAGAACTGAAAGAAATTGCTGAATTAGGGTTAAAACATTCTCCAGTAACACAATGTCTGATAGAAAGGTCAATCGCAGGTTTCAAGGAAATTGAATATGAAGTAATGCGAGATTCCAACGACAATGCAATTGTTGTTTGTAATATGGAAAATATCGACCCGGTTGGTGTTCACACAGGAGATTCGATTGTAGTTGCGCCTTCGCAGACACTTTCTGATAGAGAATATCAGTTGTTGAGAAATGCTTCACTTAAAATCATCAGAGCTTTAGGAATTGAGGGTGGCTGTAATGTTCAGCTGGCTTTAGACCCGCATTCATTCAATTATTATATCATCGAAGTGAATCCAAGAGTTTCGCGTTCATCGGCTTTGGCGAGTAAAGCAACAGGTTATCCGATCGCAAAAATCGCAGCGAAAATCGCAGTTGGTTTGACATTAGACGAAATCAAAAATCCGGTTACAGGAACATCTTACGCTTGTTTCGAGCCGGCTTTGGATTATGTGGTAACCAAGTTCCCGAGATTCCCTTTTGATAAATTTGAAACGGCTGACAGAAGATTGTCAACGCAGATGAAAGCAACTGGCGAAGTGATGGCCATCGGAAGGAACTTCGAAGAGTCTTTGCAGAAAGCCATCCGTTCTTTGGAAACAGGAATCCGTCATTTAGGATTAAAGAAAAAACAAGCTGACCTTTTATTTGCTGAAGAAACCGAAGGTTCGACGAATGAAATGAGTCAAATCGAAAGAAGAATCAGAGTGTGTGATGACGAAAGATTGTTCATTATCGGAGATGCTTTAAGAAGAGGTTACGATTGGGAACAAATTGTGGAATGGAGCAAGATTGATAAATTCTTCATCTGGAAAATCAAGAAATTGATTGATTTTGAAAAGACAATTGCTGATAATAAATTTAATAAAGAAATTCTTCTTGAAGCTAAGAAATTAGGTTTCGCAGATTTGAATATTGCTCATCTTTGGGAAACCACTCAGAAAGAAGTTTTCCAATTCAGAAAAGACAACGCAATAATGCCGGTTTACAAAATGGTGGACACTTGCGCCGCGGAATTTGAATCTGAAACGCCTTATTTCTATGGAACTTACGAAGAAGAAAACGAATCTGTTGTTTCTGAAAAAGAAAAGATTATCGTTTTGGGTTCAGGCCCCATCAGANNCTGCGAAAGAAATGGGCTTCAGTGATCATTACATTGCAGCAGCTTGGAACAAAACGGAGCGCGAAATTTACGATATGCGTAAAGAAAATAATATGACGCCAGTGTTCAAAATGGTAGATACTTGTGCGGCAGAGTTTGAATCCGCAACACCGTATTACTACAGCACATACGCTGATGAGAACGAATCAATTGTAACAGATCGTAAGAGTGTAGTAGTGCTAGGATCTGGTCCGATCCGCATTGGTCAAGGTGTTGAGTTTGATTATGCAACGGTACATTCGGTTTGGGCGATTCAGCAGATGGGTTATGAGGCGATTATCATCAACTCCAATCCGGAAACTGTTTCTACAGACTTCTCGATTTCGGATAAATTATACTTCGAACCTTTGGCAGAAGAAGATGTGATGAACATCATAGAACTCGAAAAACCAAAAGGTGTTGTGGTTCAGTTCGGAGGACAGACAGCGATTAATCTGGCTGATAAATTGGCGGCTCACGGTGTTCAGATTTTGGGAACATCTCTTGAAGATTTAGACAGAGCAGAGAACAGAGATAAATTCGAAAAAGCACTCCAGGATTTGGGAATTCCGCAACCGCTTGGGAAAACTTCGACTTCCAAAGAAGAAGCGATTGTGATTGCGAATGAGATTGGTTATCCAGTTTTGGTTCGACCAAGTTATGTTTTGGGAGGACGTGCGATGGAAATCGTTTATAACGAAAAAGAACTCGCTCATTATATGGAAAATGCGGTGGATGCAAGTCCGGAACATCCGGTTCTGATTGACCGTTACTTGACAGGAAAAGAAGTGGAAGTGGATGCAATTTCTGACGGAGAAACGGTGGTGATCCCGGGAATTATGGAACATATCGAAAGAGCAGGTGTTCACTCCGGAGACTCGATTGCGGTTTATCCACCTCAGACTTTGACCGAAACTCAAATTAAAACGCTTGAAGATTATACCATAAGATTAGCAAAAGGTCTGAACGTCATAGGATTAATGAATATCCAATACGTGATTTCCAACGGCGAAGTTTTCGTCATCGAAGTGAATCCGCGTTCGTCCAGAACTGTTCCTTTCTTATCAAAAATTACTGATGTTCCAATGGCAAACCTGGCAACCAAAGCAATTCTTGGAACGCAACTTAAAGATTTAAACTACAAATCAGGATTGGTTCCAAACAAAGAAGGCGTTTATGTAAAAGTTCCGGTTTTCTCTTTCAGCAAATTGACAAAAGTGGATATCTCTCTCGGACCAGAAATGAAATCAACAGGAGAAGTAATGGGGAAAGATTTGACGCTGGAAAAAGCTTTGTATAAAGGATTAATCGGCGCTGGAAGAAAAGTTCCAACGCACGGTTCTATCTTGTTTACAGTTTCAGATTCAGATAAGGAAGAAGCTTCTGAATTGGCAAAAAGATTTCAAGAAGCCGGTTTCAGAATCTGGGCAACTGAAGGAACGGCGAAATACTTTGAAGAAAAAGGAATCCAGACAAAAATTGGTTACAAAATCGGAGAGGAAGATGTGAACTTGATTGATTTGATCCAGAAAGGAAAAGTACAATACGTTGTAAACACGACAACAAAAGGAAAACAATCTGAAAGAGACGGTTTCCAAATCCGAAGAATGTCCGTAGAAAACGGCGTTCCTTGTCTGACATCAATGGACACAGTAGAAGCAATTCTGAAAGTGATTGAAAGTATGACCTTTAAGATGGAAGCGATGTAGTTTTCAAAATTTATAAAAATGAAAAGCGGAAGATTTATTCTTTCGCTTTTTTTAGGGATATTTTTCAGGGTTTTGTGCAGTGTGGAAGACTCTTGCTATTAAAATAGTATCTTCTTTTTTATTAACAGAGAAAAATATTAAAAATGGATATTTTGATAATGGCTTAGCTCTGAACTCATCAAACATAATTTTAAAATGGGGATTATCAGAAATTATTTTTATTGATTTTCTAAAGTCCTTAATAAAATTATCTGCAACTTTTTTGCTTGCGTTTTCCCGATAATATAAATATGAATTTTCTAAATCTGATTTCGCTTCGTCTGAAATAATGACTTTAAATGCCATATTTTTCACTCATTTCATTCAGGAAAATATTGATTTCCGTATGTTCGGAATAAGGTCGTTCTTTTATTTTCGAAAGACTTTCTTTTTGTTCTTCGGAAAGTTTGAAATTAGTTAGTTCTTTATTTTTATCAATTTCAGATAAATAAGCGGAAATTCTTTCCAGAACTTCTTTTGGAACTGTTTTTAATTTGTCTGTAATTTCCTGATATAGAGTTTGATTTGAAATGTCCATTATTTATATTTTTATCAAAATTAATAAAATTAATCTATCAGAATTAAAATTGTATTTTTGAATTAAATAAAAATCTATGAAACTGTCACACATTTTATCTTTAGGGATTTTCTCAACACTCCTATTTTCCTGCGCTACTGTTCATGACAGACTCAACACGGGCACAATCGTAAGAGATTGCACAGGCACTTATCTGAGAGTTGCAGAGAATGAAGATTATCTGATTTGTAATGCCGAAATTCTGGAAGCTAAAAAAGATGGTGAAAAAGTGTCACTTATTTTTGATAATACAGACAAATGCCCGGAAAGAGATGGCAAAATTATGTGTATGATGTATCACGAAAACAAAGGAATGATAAGAGTTAAAAGTGTAAAATAAACTTTGAAATAAATAGAAACCTCAACATTTGTTGAGGTTTTTTGTTTTTTAATTATTTCTTTAAAAGATTAATACTAACAGTTGCCAGTTCAGAATCCGGAAATTTCTTGAAAAGATTCGTGTCCGGTTCTAAACCAGATTCTTTACAAATTCTGTGGAAAACATCAACTTCAACAATATATTGGTCGGAAAATCCGTGTGTTGCATCATAAGCTGTTGCAGCTGTTAATCCAAGATTTTTTGACGTGATTTCTGGCGGAAGAGTATGCAATTCTATCAATAGTAACCCGAATTTTTCAACATAAGGTGTCCATTTTTTTAAGTGATTCAGAAGATTTTCTTCCACGTCTTTGTTGGATAATCTTTTTCCTCGGAACGCAAATGCGCCTGTTGATGTGCTGATTCTATCAGAATTAATATCCAAAACCTCTTCCCAAATCCTGTTATGGTCAAGGAAAGTTCTGATGTTCAGCAAATCGCCTAAACCAATATTATAATCTGATTGTAAATCTTCGGCCAGTTGTTTTGGATTTCCAATGTCGCCCCAAATCACTTTTGCCCAAATATCATTTTTAATCAAATTGGCTCTTGTCACTTTCAACGCAGCCTGATTATAATCTGCACCAACCAAAAATAATGGATGTTCTTCCAAATGTTTTCCACGCAAGGTTTGTCTTTCTATAATTTCATAAAGATGTTGCAAAAGCGCACCATTTCCACAACCC
>DLND01000051.1 GCA_002476905.1 Flavobacteriales bacterium UBA7519 | reverse complement strand
TGTATTTTGAATCATCCGAAACATACTGTCCGAAATGCCAAAATTCTTTCAAATCTCCTTTTTTAAAGCCTTTTGCAGTTTCTTTTCCAAAACCAACATAACCTCTTTGTCCGCCAATTCCGGGGATCTCGTACTTCAGTTTAGTTTCTGTTGGGAGTTGAAAGAAGTTTTTGACTTCTCCATAAAGATTGTCTACGAGTTGGTCGTCTAGGAAATGTCCTTTTAAGGCAACAAAACCAATTTCTTCGTAAGCTTTTCCGATTTCATTTACAAATTTCTGTTTGCGTTCCGGGTTGTCCGAAAGGAAATCACGCAGGTCTACACTAGGTATTTTATCCATTTTAGAAATTTTTCGTGGTGCTAAAATACGGTTTTTATAGCAACACAAAACTTATAGACAAAAACTTTTCAAAATTCTGAAATCTGTTAATTATATTTGCAAAATGGATTTACAATATCTCGTGAGAGAACCTCAAAATATTACCCCAGAAACGCCCGTTTTATTTTTGCTTCACGGTTATGGAAGTAATGAAGAAGACCTTTTCAGTTTTGTTCCAACTTTGCCGGAAGATTGGTTGGTTATCAGTTTCCGAGCACCGAAAGATTCCAGTTATGGAGGCTATGCTTGGTTTGATATCGATTTCAATAATGCTGAAAATTTTGTAGAGGAAAATGAAGCAAACGAAGCGGTAAAACTCGTTTTGGAAAACATTATGAGCGTCACAAACCGATACGGATTGACGGATAACAAAACGCATCTTTGTGGTTTCAGCCAAGGTGGAATGATTGCTTATTCTTTGGCATTAAAATATCCAGATCTGTTCTCGAAAGTGGCTTGTCTAAGTTCTTATCCTGAGGAAAAACTTCTGAAAAACATCGATAGGAATAAAAAGAAATACGAAAACATGCGTTTCTTCATCTCGCACGGAACAGAAGATGCTGTGATTCCTTTGGAATGGGGACGAAAAGCAGCCGACCTTTTATATGATTTAAGTGCTTACTTTTCGTTTAGAGAATATATGTCCGGCCACGGTGTAAATCAGAAAAACTATCTTGATTTGATGGATTTCTTCAAGAAATAATCAGAACTTAATAACAACAAAAATCCCGATAATTTTTCAATTATCGGGATTTTTTTATGTTGAATTTTCATCTAAATTCTTACTTCTAAACTCTAATTTTTGATATTAAGAATTCATCAAGTCTTCAATTTCTTCTGCAGTAATCGGAATATTGGCCATCAAATTAAATGGTTTTCCTGAAGACTGGATTACATAGTCGTCCTCAATTCTAACTCCAAATCCTTCTGCCGGAATATAGAAACCAGGTTCGTTTGTGAACACCATATTCTCTACAAAATCATCGGTTAAGATTCCATAATCGTGCGTGTCTAATCCCATATGGTGGGAAGTTCCGTGCATCATATATTTTTTGTAAGCAGGCCATTTTGGGTCCTCGTTCTGAACATCAGCTTTGTCAATTAATCCTAATTGAAGCAATTCTGAAGTGTACACCTCTCCCATTTCTTTGTGGAATCTGTACCAATTATTCCCCGCTACAAGACGATCCTCTGCTTCAATTTTACATTTCAATACGGCATTATAGATTTCTTTTTGTCTGGCAGTAAACTTTCCATTTACGGGAATAGTTCTGGTAAGATCACTGGCATAATTGGCGTATTCTGCTCCTACATCCAGAAGAATCAAATCACCATCTTTAGTTTGCTGGTTATTAGCAATATAGTGGAGAACGTTTGAATTATTTCCACTAGCGATAATTGGTGTGTAAGCAAATCCTCGGCTTCTGTTTTTTACAAATTCGTGAATCAGTTCAGCTTCAATTTCGTATTCCCAAACGCCTGGTTTAATAAAAGCCAATAATCTTCTGATTCCTTTTTCGGTAATATTACAAGCATTTTGAATCAAAGCTAATTCTTCTGGTTCCTTGATGCTTCTCAAACGTTGGAGAATTGGGTTACTCCTTTTATAATTGTGCATGGGAAAATCTGCCTGCACTTTCTTGATGAAACGATCTTCCCTCAGTTCTGTTTCTACGGAATTTCTATAATGTTCATTTTTGTTGAGATAAACATTTTCTGCTTCATACATCAAGTTTTTAAAAACTTTTTCGAAGTCACTGAGCCAATACACCGTTTTAATTCCTGACAATTCATAAGCCTGATCTTTAGAAAGCTTTTCTCCTTCCCAAACTGCAATATGATCATTCGTTTCACGTACAAACAAAATCTCCCTATTCTCTTCCAGATAAGCATCAGGAAAGATTACAAGAATACTCTCTTCCTGATCTACACCACTTAAATAAAAAATATCACGATGCTGCTGAAAAGGCATTGTAGAATCTGCACTGATGGGATAGATATCGTTGGAGTTAAAAATTGCCAGAGATTTTGGAAGTAGTTTTTCTGCAAACTTTTTTCGGTTTTTTACAAACAATGAGCTTGGGATCTTTTCGTATTTTGTTGTCATTACTAAAATAGATTTTTATTAATTTCTTTGGGGGTTAATTTTCCCAAAAAGCGTTTCAAATTTACAAAAGATAGACTTTAAAAGATGAACAAAAAACATTTTTTTTATACATCCACATTTTAGACATATTTTTCATATTTGATACGCAATAAATCTTTGATGAACGTAAAATTATAGTATCCTACTTGTTGTTTCCTTAATTATTCTGAGTATCCTAAGCTACAAACTAAGCCTTGAAACTATTAATTCAAATGTCAGTTTACCAAAGCCAGCACTAAACTATAATTTGCATCGGGATATCGTTTATAAAAACACGCCAGAAAAAATCTCGTTGAAACTGGACATCTACCAGCCAAAAAAATCAGCCGGTACCTGAATTAACTTTTCCGTAGCGATGCTCATCCAAGTATTCAGAAATGGTTTAAGTTTTATTATCAAAAAATCTTACAAAACCAGAAATAAAAAAATTATCGAGCTTACAGACTTTGACATAGAAAAATAGAAATATAAAGCAAAACAACGTCTCAAGAGCTATCGCCAGCTAATTATGTTACCGAAAATACCATTCCAACATTAATATTTCACGGAAAACAAGATGATGTGGTAGATATCAGACAATCTGAACATTTGGTTGAAAGGCTTCAAGATCATAAAATCAATTATCAGTATTTTGTACTAAATAATGCCAACCATACCTTTAATAATATCAATTCGGAAGATGCTAATGACATAGCACAAAAAATAGTAAATTTCATCAAGCATTACACAAAAAAACAAGAATAATTTGAAGAAGTTGGCATTAGGATTATTATCGATTCTAATATTTATAATGATAAGTAGTATTATGTTTTCGCAGGTGGCTTTCAAGATTATCAAATTACCTGAAGATAATGGTAATACAGATATATTTATGGCTTCCAATCTTAATATATGGAATTCTTCAGATGCTCAATTCAAATTCAACAAAGATTTGGAATGGAACTATAGTTTAATTAATCCGGCAAAGTTCTGAAGGAAAAAAACATACAGCCAACTCTCAGGTCAGAATACTAAGTCAGCATTTCAAAAGCCTCAGCTGATCTCCAGCAGAAAAATTTGAACCTATCTTCCATCGGATTATCAAACTTCCCAAAAAAATATGCTGTGATTTATATGCAGGACAGACAAATCCTTTTTGATGATTACACCAATTTTTCCGCCGAGAGCTAAGTGGATGAAACGCTGGAAAATAGAGGATGATACAATGTTACCGGAAATTGAAATAGCCCATTATGAACTGCAAAACAATTTTGTAATTCCGAAAAACATCTTTTTTAAAATAGATCAGGACGGAAAACATTCCGAAACTTTTTGGAAAAGAGAGCTGAAAAAGGCTTTGATATGAATTCTGAGATAATTTCGGATTATGCAGCTTTATATTTGTCCTTATAAAATCAAAACAAAAACACTAAATTTGCAAAACTTATGGAAAGTAACAGACAAAGAAAAGTAGCACAGATTATACAGGAAGATATGGCAGAGATCTTCCGTAAGCAGGCTTCAGACAGCAAGCAGAGTTTTTTGGTTTCTGTTTCGGATGTTAAAGTTACACCGGATCTTGGAATCGCAAAAATATACCTCAGTATTTTCCCGGCTGAACTGAGAAAGCCTATTATGAAGGAAATCAATGAGAACAATGCATTCTACCGTAATTATCTAGGACAGAAAATGGCAAAACAGGTTCGTATCATCCCGCAACTGGTTTTCTACATAGACACGAGTCTGGATGATGTGGAACGCATTGAAAAAGAACTGAAAGGCGAAGGAGACAATCCAATTCTGTAGTATTGAAAAATGCTTTTTACATAGCATCCCGCTACCTTATAGCGAAAAAAGGAAGCACAGCAGTCACGTTCATCACCTGGCTTGCAGCATTTGCAATGGTGGCGGCTGTGGCAGCTATGTTTATCATTATTTCTGTTTTTTCCGGTCTGGAAGATATTAATAAGCAGATGATAGCCAATCTGCATGCAGACCTCACCATCAAAAGCAAGACAGGAAAAGTTTTAAAAGATATCGGACTAATAAGAAGTGTACTGAAGAAAGAATCTGCCGTTGCTTATTTTTCATCTCTTATAGAAGAAAAGGTATATCTGGGCTATAAAGACAATGGTGAGATTGCCTATCTGCGGGGTGTAGATTCTGCTTACACCAATGTTAATCCTATAAACGAAAACATTTTCTACGGAAAATATCCAGACTTCAAGTACAGCAATGAGGTGATTATGGAAAATGGTTTGGACAACAGATTATCTCTTCCTGTGAATTCCAGTCAGGACTTTGCAACAGTTCTTATGCCTAAGCCAGGAAAAGGAATTATACAAAGTGAAAATGATATTTTCAATAAGAGAGAAATCTATGTGACAGGCGTTTTCCCGGGAAATGACCAATTGGACAATTACATTATTGCACCGATAGAGCTTGCTCAACAGCTTTTGGATCTGCACAAAAATGATTGCTATCAGATTGTTATTAAGCTTAAAAATCTGGCTGACGCAGAACGCATAAAAGCCAACCTTACAAAACAAATTGGAAATATTGCAGATATAAAGACCAAAGCCGAAGAAAACGCTGCATTTTGGAAAATGATCAATACGGAAAAACTGATGATCTATCTTATTTTCGGACTGGTCATTTTCATCACCACATTCAATCTCGCCGGAGCGATTACGATTTTACAACTTGACAAAAAAGATCAGGCAAAATCATTGATTGCACTTGGGTTTAATCTTAAAAATCTAAGATTTATTTATTTTTTTACCGGCTTTTTAATCGTATCTGCGGGAGTCATTTGCGGTCTTATTTTGGGCTCTGTTATTTGCTACATCCAGATCAGCACAGGCTTTTTCAAAGCTAGCGAGAATCTGGCATTTCCCGTAAAAATTGAATTGATGAATTACCTTACCGTTTCAGCAATCGCATTCTTTTTCGGATTATCCATTTCGTGGATTTTTTCTAGGGTGAATAAAAGATACATCAGCACTACCAATTAAAATCCATAGATTTTATTCTTGGATTCCTGAATTTTCTAACGTCAGGATTAAGTAACATTTTATTACAACTTAAATTTTGCTTAAAAATTCAATCACCTATTACAAACAGATTATAAATATTATAATTTTACAGTCTTAATTTTGGACAATGAATAAAAGCTTTATTATTGTGTTTGTTGGGATTTTCGGATTTGGCTTCTCTCAGACTCCAACAGGAAATTATGACGGAAAAACAGGCCTATCTGGCTACACTTTAAAAACAATGATACTTAAAAACCTCCCAAAAGGGATTTACATCCTTAAGACTGGTGAACTTAATACAAAATTTATCGTGGAATAATGTCCTCATAAATACTCAATAAAAAAGGCAGAAAGATGTTCTGTTTTTTTTTTGCTTCAAAGAAATCTAGATTCTCTTGTTTTTATACAAATGAAACACATACATTAACCATATATTAATGATTATAATTTATTCTTAAAAAAAAACCACATATTATTCAAATTTTATTTTATATCTTTAACGCCCTTAATTTTTACAATGAAAAAAAATATCTTTATTCTTTTTGTAGGATTCTTTGGTCTTATTAATGCACAAGAACCAAATGGGTACTATAGTACTGTAACTGGGCTTTCTGGTTACGCTATGAAAACAAAACTAGGGGAGATCATCTCTGATGGTTACCAAACCAAAAGCTATGACAATCTTTACAATGGTTATCCGAGTACAGACAGCGATAATTTTTATGAAAAAGACGGTTCGGTTCTGGATGTCTACTCTGAAAACCCTACAGGATCAGATCCTTACAATTATACACATGGGCAGAAAAAATGCGGGAGTTATTCCGTAGAAGGACAATGCTATAACAGAGAGCATACTGTGCCGCAAAGTCTTTTCAATTCTGATAGTCCCATGGTTTCTGATATACACCACATTCTTCCTACAGACGGAAAAGTGAATGGAGTGAGAAGTAATTATCCTTTCGGAAAAGTTTCTAACCCTACTTATACTTCTAAGAACGGATCTAAGGTGGGATTAAATTCTTCGCCAGGATATGGAGGGACAGTTTTCGAGCCAATCAATGAATTTAAAGGGGATATTGCAAGAGGGCTTTTATATTTTGTAACAAGATATCAGACAAGACTCTCTTCTTTTTCTAGCGGTAACATTCTTAACCCATCAAATCCTAATCAAGGTTTGGCAACTTGGGAGCTTAATCTACTTTTGTTATGGCATCAGCAAGATCCAGTGTCTGAAAGAGAAATTGTTAGAAATAACGCAGCCTATACATATCAAAATAATAGAAATCCATTCGTAGATCACCCAGAATGGGTAACAGAAATTTGGGGACTCTCTCCGCTTGCTGTAGATGATGCTTCTTTCTCTAAAAACTTGACAATCGCTCCAAACCCTGTGAAAGGAAATACAATCCAAGTAACTGGCGATAAAGATTTGAAACAATTCAAAAAAGCGTTCATCTATAATACTGTTGGACAAAATGTTCAAACAATTGAGAATCCATTCCAAGCAGGAAATACAATTACTTTAAAAAATCTACCAAAAGGTGTTTATATCTTGAAAACAGGAGAATTGAACACAAAATTTATCGTGGATTAATTGTCTAAAACAAATACTAAAATTTTGAAATCAGTTGCTTTAGCAGCTGATTTTTTTTTACCTTGAAACTTCAAAAAAAATTAAAATGAAATATAACAAATTACTCTTCCAAAAGCTTTTCTTCTTGGCAATGATTCTCAACTCCCTGTTTTTCTCTGCACAAGATAAACCATTTTGGAAAGACATTCAGGAATTCAAAACAATCGGNNCAAGGAATCCCCGCTAAACCAATTCTTTTTGTAGGAAGTTCATCCTTTACTAAATGGCAAGATGTGAATGATTATTTTCCCGGTAAAACCATAATTAACAGAGGTTTTGGCGGCTCAAGGTTGCTCGATCTGAATTATTATGCGGATGATCTTTTAAATCCTTATAACCCAAGACAAATTGTAATCTACTGTGGAGAAAATGATATTGCAACAGACAATCCTACTGCAGCAGAAGTATTTGAAAGATTCAAAACCTTTTTTGGGAAAATACGTCAGAAGTATCCAAGAGTTCCGGTGGCGTATGTTTCTATCAAATATTCTCCAAGCCGTGAAAAATTCTGGCCGGAAGTGACCGAAGTGAATGCCCTGATAAAAAGTTATCTTAAAACGCAGAAGAAAGCAAAATATATTGACATAACTAAAGTGATGAATGATGCCAATGGAAAACTCCGAACAGATATTTTCCTGGACGACATGCTTCATATGAAACCGGAAGGCTACAAACTTTGGTCCCAAGTTATGAAATCTCACCTAACGTAAAATGAAAAAAGTCTGACCTGACAGAAATCATCATCGTAATTAATTATTTTTATTTGTATTAATTCTAAATTAATTATATTTGCATCTATGATTCAGCAGATTATACCTTTCAAGATAGCGCCATTAGCGCCCGCTTACAGAAACGACGAAATGATGTATTGCGACAAGAAAAAATGTTGCAAAAAATTCAAGAAAGGAAAACGTTGTAAAAAATGTCCTGGAAGAGCTAAAATCAGCTAAACATCAGCCAGATTATCAGCGCAGTCAGTGCGATAAATATAATAACAGAAACCAGTCTTTTAGATTGGTTTTCTTTTTTTGGAGATTTTGGGAAAGAGTCACTTGAATTGTTTAACGATTCTTTTTCCTCAGATTTGGATTCTGACTCTGCAAGCTCAGTGATGGTGATACCCTGAACGATGGTCTTGTGAAGAACCGTATTGGTTGCGTGAAGGAGAATCTGGAATTTCCCCTGAGAATCAAACTCTTTAATCCTAATTGTTCTTTCTCCATTTGGTTTTTCTAAACCGAAAGGCACAATTTTCACAAGGTCAGCATCATAAGTATTCCAATAAACCGTGATTTCTTCATCCACCTTCGCTCGGATTTTACTTGCAGAAAAATTTTTAATTTTCGGTGGAAGAATACTTTTTACATTTCTCTGCTGACTGCTTAGATTCTGGTCATAAAGCCGTCTTCTGTCCGCATCAGTTAGTGTTTCGTATGCTTCCTGAGCCTCTCGGAATCTATCTGAAAAGAACTCATCATTATCATTTTTATCCGGATGATATTTCAAGGATAATTTTCTGTACGCTTTTTTGATATCTTCTGCAGAAGCATCCTTAGGAATTCCGAGAAAGTAGTAGTAATCCTTCACAAAGCAAATTTAATGATTTCAAAACTTTTCATCAACAAAAAATGTCACGCTACACTTCCTGTTTTTCTGACAATTCATCCATTTTGCTAAAATTATTCTGCAGTTTTCACTTGCAGCATCCTCTTCCGAATTGCGTTCTCACTTGTTTTTTCAATACATTTAAGTGATTCAGGTTATTGAATTGGAATTATTTTATTCACCACATCATTTTATTACTTAGCAATTTCTTTGCGCAATGACGATGATCTGGTATCAAAAAAAACCACCCTTACAAGAGTGGTTGTCAGTATATTTATTTTTTAAAATTTAATGGATATTTTACGTTGATAAAACCATCAATGCTTGCTTTCAGCGATCCAACTGCCAGTTCGGCTTTTATCAGAATAGGAACTCGGTTTTGGTCATTGGACACCCACATAGTTACCCCTTCTTTTTCCTTAAAAACCCTGCCACTCATTACCGAAGGAACTATTTTTAAACAGTCTATTTTACCAAATTTGGTGGATAGTTTTTCAGCCGCGACAACTTTCAGCTGAAACGGAAAAATCTCATCATCTATCCAGACATTCATGCGCACTACACTACCTACTCTCAGGTTTTCTGATGGCAGGCTTCTGAGATAATAAAAACATGACATCATATCCTGAACGTTGTCTGGCACCTTTACTGTTTTTGCGGGTCTGTCCGTATGGATCTTATCAACCAAAACCAGAGAATTATTATTAGGGTAAAAAGTGGTTTGCAAATGCTGCCTATAGCTACCTTCTGCCACATTTCTGACGTAAAACAGCGGTTCCTTTCTTGCATTGATATAACTTTCATAACTGTCCTCCACCTTAAAAAAAGCTTTGGCTGTGCCACTTGTTTTCCCTGTTCCTTTTACATAAAATGCTGGCTGACCGTTATATGATGTTTTAGTAGTGGCAAGCGTCGCATTTCCTGCTGTAATAAAGCCATAATGAATTCTATAACTTAGAACTTCTCCTGCATTGATGTTATCAAACTGTCCGTATACAGTTGAAAAAAATAAAAACCCTATAAATAAAAAAATATTCTTCATTAATTATGATATATGAATAAATTCTAAGACAAATAATTTGCCAAATATAAAAAATAAACCTTCCGATTCCGAAAGGTTTATTATGGTAGCAATTACATTATGTTCGTTCCATCCGGTATGACCGCATTTTTTTTAATGACCACGATACCGTCTTTGATGGAATGGGTTTCGTAATCTCCATCAGGGTGATGTTTTCCGCCAATGATTCTCACGTTATTTCCAATGTAGCAGTTTTTATCAAGAATAGCCATATCAATATAACAATACTTCCCTATTCCCATATTTGTTTTTCCACTCAATTCATTATCAGACACTTCTTGAGCAGTTTGA
>DLND01000056.1:1554-40522 GCA_002476905.1 Flavobacteriales bacterium UBA7519 | reverse complement strand
AGATTTGCTGTAGATTTTAGATAGACGATTTCTCCTTTTTGCGGAACAGTTTCTAATGTATAATTCAGCTTTTCAAGAAGTTCGTTGGTATCTTTATCAACATCAATTTCTGTCAGGACATTTTCGTGTCCGTAACCTCTCCTTGGGTCAAGATTTTCTTTATCTATAAGTTCTTGAAGATTCAGTTCGCCATCGCCTACAACGTGTGCAGGAACTCTTCTAGCCGCCGCAACCATTTTGTGATTAATGACCAAAACCCTGAAATCAAAACCTGTAATATATTTTTCTACAATGACTTTTCTGGAATATTTCTGAGCGTGTTCCAACCCTACCAAAGCTGTTTCATAATCTTTAACATTGATGGAAGCTCCTTTTCCGTGATTACCATCTAAAGGTTTCAGAACCAACGGATAACCAATTTTTCTGATAACCGCTTGCAAATCTTCTTCATCTACCACCAAACCTCCGGAAGGAACAGGAATTGCGGCATCTTCCAGCATTTTTTTTGTGAGTTCTTTGTTACAAGCGATGTCAACCGCAATACTGCTAGTATTTCCGGTAATCGTGGCTTGAAAACGTTGTTGATTGATTCCGTAACCCAATTGAACTAAGGAATTTTTCCCCAATCTAATCCACGGAATTCTTCTGGAAACCGCTTCCTCAACAATACTTCCCGTAGATGGCCCTAATCGTTCTCTCTCGCGGATTTCTTTTAGAGTCTGAATACAAGAATTGATATCATAATCGGTTCCTGCGATAAGACATTCAGCAATTTTCACAGCTTCTTCAGCAGCAAAAACGCCGGCTTTTTCTTCGATATAATTGAAAACAACATTGTATGTTCCGGGCGTTTTGGTTTCTCTTGTTCTTCCAAAACCCACGTCCATTCCTGCCAACGTTTGGATTTCCAAAGCGATATGTTCTATCACGTGTCCCATCCAAGTTCCCATTTCTACACGCTTGAAAAAACCACCTTCGGTTCCTTCAGAACATCTGTGAGAATACAATGACGGTAACAATTGCTCTATTCTTTCTCGGAAACCTTCAATTTTGTTGGTTGGTTGATGCTCTGTTTCTTCCAAATCCAAACGCATCTGAATAAGCTTTTTTCTCGTGATACTCCAAATGTTGGGACCTCTTAATACTTGTATTATTTCTATTTTCATATTTCTATTTCACGGATTTTTAACCTATGATTTTACACAGAATTGCACGCAGCCCGACCTGAGTGGAGCTCATTTTTATTTTTGATAAAAATAAAAATAGCGGGAACGGAGGGCGGATAAAGCTGCCCAAATCTCATGCCGAATTAAAATGTAAAATCAAAAAGGCTTGCTAATTTGTAAATTCTTATTCTCTATTTTATCAAAGATAATGTAAAATCAAGAAAAATCGAAAATAATTATTGCGTTATAAAACAAATCTGTTATTGATTCTTTAGAATAATTAACAATCCATTAATCAACAAGTATTGTTTTTCGGAAATAAGTCCTTAATTATTAAAAGTTTAAATCAGTTTTGTGAATTTTTAAGCGTTTGATATGAGGTTTATTCTGTAATGATTTATTATTTTTGTTAACATGAAATCAAAAGGAAAACTAGTCATCATTGGAGGCGCTGTGAACAAAGGTAGTTTTACAGAGACCAGTTTTGACCAAAATGTTGAAAAAAATCTTAACTTTTTTGAACGCGGAATCCTCAGAAAGATTATTGATGAATCTAAGCTGAAAGAAGATTCTGTCATAGAAGTGATTACGACCGCATCTCAAATCCCTGACATCGTAGGTCCCGAATATAAAAAAGCATTTGAATATCTTGGTGCAAAAAATTGTAATATTCTTGATATTCAAAATCGTGAACAAGCTAATAGTGATGCGATTGTAGCGAGAGCCAATGCTGCCGATGTGGTGATGTTCACAGGTGGCGACCAACTTCGTTTAACTTCGATTCTTGGAGGAACGAGATTTCACGATGCGATTTTAACTAAATATCAAACGGAAGATTTTATCTATGCAGGAACTTCTGCGGGAGCTGCTGCTGCCTCAGAAATTATGATTTATCAAGGTTCCAGCTCTGAAGCGCTTTTGAAAGGCGAAATCAAAACAACACAAGGACTTGGCTTTATAGAAAATGTGATTATCGATACGCATTTTGTTCAACGAGGAAGAATAGGAAGGTTATTTCAAGCCGTTGTGAATAATCCTAGAACTTTGGGAATTGGTCTTGGCGAAGACACAGGTTTGTTCATTGAAGAAGATACGATGACAGCGATTGGCTCTGGTCTTGTGATTTTGGTAGATGGACTTCAGATTAAAGATACGAACTTAACCAATGTAGAATTGGGTCAGCCAATTTCTATTAAAAATCTGATTGTGGATGTGCTTTCTATGAATGATACTTTCGATTTGAAAACCAGAGAAATGACGATTGTTAATTCCCAATACAATCCGATTCCGCAAGTGAGTGCTGAATAATAAAACTTTTCAATCACATAAACACATAGAAGAAATTCTATTTATCCTTAAATTTCAACAAAACTATGTGACTATGTGGTTTATTTTTCAATTATTTCTTTAAAATAAATCTATGAAAATAATCATCCACGGCGGATTTTTCTCCGAAAGCAGTCAAAGCAATGAAGTGAAATTGGCTAAACAAAACTCACTGAAAGACATTGCGAAAAAATCTTACGAATTTTTAAAAGATAATTCAGCTTTTGATACGGTGGCTTATGCTGTTTCGCTTTTGGAAGATGATGAGTTGTACAATGCCGGAATTGGTTCGCAAATCCAAAGTGATGGCGTTATCCGGATGAGCGCTGCGATTATGAACGGCGAAACTCAGAAAATGAGCGGCGTAATTAATATTCAGGATGTGAAAAACCCGATTTTTGTTGCCAAAGAATTGATGAAAGAAGATGACCGAGTTTTAGGTGGAAATGGCGCAAAAATTTATGCTACCAAAAATGGATTCGAAAATTTCTCCACAGAAATTCCTCAAAGAAGAAAAGAATACGAAGAGAAACTGAAAACTGGAGGCAAAGGAACTGTTGGCGCTGTCGCCATTGACAAACACGGAAAACTGGCCGTTGCAACTTCAACGGGAGGAAAGGGTTTTGAAATCCCTGGAAGAATCTCTGATTCTGCGACGGTTGCAGGAAATTTCGCTAATCAATTTTGTGCAGTAAGTTGTACTGGTGTTGGCGAAGATATCGTGAGTAATGCCACTGCAGCAAAAATTGTAACCCGAGTAACCGACGGATCAACCATAGATAATGCTTTTGACAGAACCTTTGAAGAACTGAAAGAAATTAACGGTTTTGCAGGCGCAATCGGAATTGATTCTGAAGGAAATATTTTCCATCAGGATTCTTATCCGACGATGGTTTTTGCTAGTTTTGATGGGATTGATTTTGAAGTTTTTGAATAATATACTTTTCATAATAACACAAAAACCGCTATCTTCCGACAGCGGTTTTTTTATAATTTATAATTCATAATTATTAATCCAGCCAGCCCATTTCTTTCATCCACTCATCATTGTAGATTTTCCCTACATAACGGCTTCCGTGGTCGTGAAGCAGAACGACAATCACGTCGTCTTTTGTAAATTGGTCTTTCATCTGTACCAAAGAAGACATTGCACTTCCTGCAGAATAACCACAGAAAATACCTTCTTCTTTTGCCAGTTTTCTTGCATAGATTGCGCCGTCTTTATCAGTCACTTTCTCGAAATGATCGATGACGCTCATATCATAATTCTCAGGAAGAATATCTTCTCCAATGCCTTCTGTGATGTAAGTGTACGCGTGATCCAGATGAATCTCTCCCGTCTCGTGGATTTCTTTCAAAATCGAACCATAAGTATCCACACCAATGACTTTGATATTCGGGTTTTTCTCTTTGAAGAATGTTCCACAACCGGTAATCGTTCCGCCTGTACCAGCACCAGCTACGAAATGAGTCAATTTCCCTTCGGTCTGCTCCCAGATTTCCGGCGCTGTACTTTCATAATGCGCTTGTCTGTTGGACAAATTATCATATTGGTTCACATACCAAGCATTTTCGGTTTCTTGTGTTAATCTTTTAGCAGTAGAATAATACGAACGCGGATCGGTCGGTTTCACATCCGTTGGACATACGATTACTTCTGCTCCAACAGCTCGGAGGATATCGCATTTTTCTTTGGATTGCTTGGAATTGGTTACGAAAATACATTTGTAACCTTTTTGGATTGCCACCAAAGCTAATCCCATCCCTGTATTTCCGGAAGTTCCTTCGATAATTGTTCCACCTGGTTTAAGACGACCGTCTTTTTCAGCATCTTCAATCATCTTAAGCGCCATTCTGTCTTTTACAGAATTACCCGGATTGGTAGTTTCTACTTTTGCCAAAACCAAAGCAGGAAAATCATCTCCTAAAACTTTGTTAATTTTAACCAACGGCGTGTTACCGATGGTTTCAACTATATTATTGTAATATTTCATAATCTTAATTTTCTAAAAAGTTTACCTTAAATTTTTCTAAAATGATTATCCTCTTGCTCTTTCAAGAAGAACCATCATTAAGAAACGCAAAACAACCAAAGATTCGTCTTCGTCATCGATATCAATTAATCTTTCTAATTGAAATCTTCTTCCCACTAAAGACGGCATTTTTTTCAGTCTAAAATATTCTTTTCCCGCATTATCTTTCACGGTATAAGAAGGATTCAGAAAATAACCAATGAACAATCCTAAAATCGGGATTTCTCCAATGAAACTGTCAAATACTTTTACCCAACCATTATCTTCATTAATCTGATATTTTGGCTGGTCATTTTCATCGATAATGTCATAACGCGATTTCCAGATAGAACGAACCCCTTTTCTCGCCAATCTTCCGAATTTTTTACCATTAACCAAATCCGTCATTGTATAAGATGCGTTGAAGTCAATTCGCCTTGATGTTAAATAATTCTTTAGTTCTGCTTTCATCGCTAAAAACAATCACATCTTCCTTCAGTCTGAACATTTTCTGACGAACGTAAGCGACATAATTTCCGTTTTTATCTGTGATATTGAAATCGCTTGCCAATGTTGTGATCTTGAATTTGAAATCAAGTGGATAATTGAGATTCTTTAGTATCATTCTGTTTTCTTGATTAAAAATTAGCTATACTTTATGGCTTTCAAAGGCGAAATCCTACTGATCAGGTAGCTTGGTAAAATCATAGCAATGCCAGACACAATAAAAATACCAACAGAAACAGAAATGATATACAGCGGATTAAGATCTACAGGAACCGTACTGATAAAGTAATTTTCTGGATCCAGCTTGATGATGCCTGTATATTTCTGAACCAACAGCAAACCAATTCCAATGACGTTTCCCGCAAGCAAACCGGGAATCATAATCATCAAAGTGTAATTGATAAATATTGATCTGATTTGTCCGTTCGTAGCTCCGAACGTCTTGAGAAGTCCGATAGAGTTGGTTCTTTCGATGATGAGAATCAGTAAAACCATTACGATGTTAATGACTACTACTAACAGCATAATCGTGATAATCAATGATATATTCTGATTAAAAATATTAACCCAATCCAGAATCTGAGGATATTTTTCGGTTACTTTCTCGGCATAATTTTTATACCCGATATATTTTTCAATTTTCGGGAAAACATCAGCAATCTGATCCGTATCTTCCAGAAAAACATCCAGTCCACCAACTTCCTTTTCGTTCATATTCAGAATTTTACGGACGTGATTGATATCTCCAATAATGTACAGATCATCCACTAATTTGATGTCCGTCTTATAAATCCCCTTAATCAGAAATTTTCTGTAAATCGGTTTCTGATCTTCTTTGGAAAAAATCGCAACAATGCTATCGTTAGCTTTTAGCGCTAAATCAGAAGCTATCTTTTCAGAAAGAATGATTTCATTATTATAACCATCTTCTTTGTAATCAGGAATTGAGCCTTGTATCATAAACGGCTCGAATCTGGACTTATTAAAGTCTTTTCCTACACCTTTCAGAATAACGCCTGCGAAGTTGTTTTCCGTTCTCAGGATTCCACTGACTGCTGCATAAGACTGCAATCCGGCAACACCAGGAACACTCTTTATAGCCTTTTTATCTAATCCATTGGTGTCTAGGATTGATGTGTTGTAGGAAGAATTAGAACGTGTGGACTTCACGGAAATATCGCCACTGAAGTTAGAAATCCTGTCCTCAATTGCTTTTTTGGAACCAAGACCAGTGGAAATGGTAATCAGCGACACAATGATGCCCAATGCAACAGACAACCTGCCGATATAGACAATCACCTTGGAGAGATTATTTTTGTTATCTTTGGAAAACGCTATTTTTTTAGAGAAATATAACGGAAATTTCAAATCAATGATTTTAAGCTTCAAAAATAAAACTTTAGTTTTTATCTTGCTAATTTATTTTGGATCAATACCATTTATTAAGTCCCAAAATCAATCTGAAGACTGTTTTAAAACTGCTGCAGACAGACCGGAACTTTATCTTCCGCTACTCAAAAATAAAAATGTAATTGTAGCTGCCAACCAAACGAGTCTTCTCAATAACAAAAAACATCTGGTTGATTTTTTAGTTGAAAACAATGTAAAAATCAAATCTATTTTTGCTCCCGAGCACGGCTTCCGGGGAACTGCAGATGCCGGGGAACACGTTAAAAATGGAACTGACAGCAAAACTGGTTTACCAATTGTTTCCTTATATGGAGATAATAAAAAACCAAAACCAGAATACCTGAAAGGTGCTGATATTATTTTATTTGATATTCAGGATGTTGGCGTAAGATTTTACACATACATTTCAACTTTGTCGTATATTATGGAAGCGGCTGCCGAAAATAATGTCGAAGTGATCGTTTTGGACAGGCCAAATCCACACGACGGCTACACAGACGGACCAATGATGCGTAATGAATGGAAAAGTTTTGTTGGGCTTCATAATGTTCCTGTAGTTTACGGGCTCACAATTGGTGAATATGGTAAAATGGTTAATGGTGAAAATTGGCTAAAAAACGGAGCGACTGCAAAATATACGTTGATCCCGATGCTGAATTATCACAAACAAAAACGATATCGTGTTTCTGATAAACCTTCTCCTAATCTTCCAAATGATAAATCCATCAACCTCTATCCAAGTCTTTGCTTTTTTGAAGGAACTCAGGTATCTGTTGGACGTGGAACGTATTTACCATTTCAAATCTATGGAAGTCCGTGGACTAAGGATTTCCAGTATCAATTCACACCAAAACCAACCGAAGGCGCAAAAGATCCTTTCCTAAATGGAAAATTATGTTTTGGAGAAAACCTGAGTCAATATCCTGAAGATGTTAGGAAATTAAATCTTGAATGGATATTGAAATCTTACAAAGCTTATAAAAATCCCGCTCAGGATTTCTTTTTGAAGAATTTATTTTTTGACAAATTAGCCGGAAGCGACGAACTGAGAAAACAAATCATTGCTGGAAAATCCGAAATAGAAATCCGAGGAAGCTGGAAAAAAGAACTTGACCAATTTGAAAAGATAAGACAAAAATATATTGTCTACCCTAACTAAAAAAACCTCGCAGTTGCGAGGTTTTTTTACAAAATTATATCTAATTAAAATTTATAGCCAAGTCCGATCTGGAAGTAATGCATTTTAATATTGCTCTCAGATCCTTTATCTAAATCTGTTAGACCTATATTGTATCTTGCATCAACTAAAAGTCCTTTATAAACATTATACTCTGCTCCTAACTGAATACCAAAAGTTGTTTTCTGTAAGCTTTTATCAAATTCCTTACTAGCTTCTGAATTATATTCTGATAGAAAACTATTAGCTTCACTAATTGCTTCACTTGGTAGATTGGAATCCTTGAATTTTGCTTCAAATTCATTAGAAACTGTAAATCCTACATTTGGACCACCATAAATCGCCAAATTAGGAATTACATAATACTTAGCAGAAATAGGAATAATTATCTGATTAACTTTAAAGTCAGTGACCAAGGTCGCATAATATCCTGAATCATTAAATTTACCTTCATACTTACCTCCTAATGCAGCATATGTTAATTCGCCTTGCAAAGCGAATTTTTCAGATAACATATGTTCAACAAAACCTCCTACAAAGAATCCAGATTTTCCTTTCTTATCCATCTTCACGTCTTCAAACTCCATACTTTCATCTGAAGAAAACTGCGAATTTGTATATCCAGCCTTTACACCGAATTTTGTCTGAGCGTTCATAGCGCCGAAAAGTGCAACCGCACCAACTAATAATAGTTTTTTCATAGTTTATCAAATTTGATGGTGTAAAATTATTAAATTTTCTTAAACCCACAAATTTTAATCAAAAAAAACATTAGCTTTTTATTAATATCTCAATCAGTTTTCTTCTGCTATCCATTCACCGTATGAGTTTTCAGTCTCGTGAAGTTTCAGATAAGCTAGCTGAACGTGATTGGGTAATTTGGATTGTATCTTTGCGGCAATATCATAAAGCATATTTTCGCAAGTGGGCTGATATTTACAAAAAATTACTTTATGACCTTGGCTTTCCAAACTTTCCCCAAGTAATTTATGTGGAGAATCGCCATTTACCAAAACGGCATGATCCCAGATATCGACAATCTCTTCTTTTACAATTTTCTTGATATCACCAAAATCTACCACCATGCCATTCTTGTGATGATCCAAATCCTTAATTGGATTTCCCTTCACAGTAACAAATAATTTATAGGAATGGCCGTGCATGTTTTTGCATTTACCATCATAATTATATAGAACGTGCGCAGTCTCGAAATTGAAAATTTTAGTAATTCTTATCATGCTGCAAAGATAATTAAAATTCAACGGAATAATTTTTGCAGAGAAACCTCTAAAACTTTATCTTTATCTCACATCCACATATAATGCGAAAAGCCCTATTCCTTGTAAGTATTTTATCCTCATTGTGTTTTTATTCTCAAAACTTTGGTGCTATCAACGAGATTCTTGAAAAGATCGAGAACAAGCATAAAAAAATGACTGACGCTTCGGACTATACCATTAACAATAAAAAATTTGTACTACTAGAAGAATTTTCGGATCATTCTGAACGTCATATCCTTGAATTTGGAGCTGATGACAAAATAACCCTTATCGAACTGATTGATGATAAAGCGACTGGACAGACTTATTCCAACATTTTTTCTGGTGATTTTATGCGAAAGAGAAATGCAATTTCGGTCCGAGCCAACTATCTGGAAGGCAAACAAATCGCCTCTCCTATTATTTACAATTTATATCTGATGAATGCTAATAATATGTGGTATCTGAAGGACATTAATAATAGTAAAAGATGGATAGAGAACAACAAACTTATAAAGAAAAAATAATCAATTATTTTGTAAGAAAATCAATACAATATTCTAGTGCAGTATTGAGTTCTTTTGGTAGCGAAGTTTCTTCCCAAGGCTCTTTTGCACCGAAAGTATGATTGGCATTTTCAATAATTTTGAATTGAGAATCTTTTGTCCAATGATGAAGATTTTCGGAATGTTTTGATTCTACAGCTTCATCGGCAGAACCGTGGATGAATAAACTCGGAATTGTCAGATTTCTGCAAGCTTTTTCCACATCAAATCTTTCCTTATTATTTTCATAATCCTCAAAGAATTGAAAATAATGTGGAAGTTGTTGCTTCGTTCTGGCGTGTTCTATATAGTAAACGCCATCCTTTTTCCAGTTTTCAAAAGCTTCATTTTTCGGAAATCTGTCAAGTGTGGAAATACTTGCGAGCGTAATGAGTTTTGTAATATTTTTATTTTCAGAAGCTTTGATGACAGAAACGCCTCCACCTCTACTGTGACCAATTAAAATAATATGATTGGAATCAACTTCTTTTTGAGTCTTGAAATGATTGATGACAACTTCCAAATCTGCTAATTCTCTGGAGAAATTATTATTAGCAAAACTTTCCAAGTCGGTCAAATTATTGAGATTTTCCAAAGTCGTCCCATTGTGCGACATATTGAATTTAACAAAATAAAAACCAGCATTCGCAAATTTCTCTCCCATCAACTCCCAAGCGCCCCAATCTTTGTAACCTTTGTAGCCGTGAACAAAAATGATTAGAGGAAGTTTCTTGTCAGAATTTGGAAAAATTGCATCTGTTAAAAATTCTCTAGAACTTTTTAGGATTATATTTTTATGTTTGATTAAATTCATTTTCAATCTTATTTAAATAAAAAAAAGAAGTTACTAAAACTTCTTTTAATTCATTATATCGTCATCGAAAAAATCCGAGTTTCTGGCTTGTTCCTCATCATTCTTAGGTCAAAAACCATTGCTACATTTCTTGTAAAAGCTCTTCCCTTTTCTGTAATTCTGATTTGATTTTCCGAAATCTGAACCAAACCGTCAGATTCCATTTCTTTTAATTTATCAATTGCATTTTCGATTTCAGGAAATGAAGACTGCAAGTCCCAACTTGTTTCCAGCTGACACATCAGATTCAGAATATGCTTTCTAATCTTTAGATCTTCATCATCCAGAATATGACCACGGAATACCGGAATCTCGCCTTCTTCAACTATTTTCTGATATTCTTCCACAGTTTTTACATTCTGTGCAAAAGCATACCAAGAATCGGATATTGCTGACATTCCCAAACCTACCATCAATTGGGTTTTACTGGATGTATAACCCATAAAATTACGATGCAACTTTTTCTGAACCAGCGATTGATAAAGATCATCGTGTTCCAGAGAAAAATGATCCATTCCTATTTCTATGTAACCAAGATCTTCCAAAAGTTTTTTCCCATCTTCATAAAGCCTTCTTTTCTCATCGCCACTTGGCAGATCAGTTTCGTCGAAACCTCTTTGTCCAACACCTTTTACCCAAGGAACGTGTGCGTAGGAATAAAATGCAAGTCTGTCTGGCTTTAGTTCCAATGTTTTGCGGATGGTAAACTCCATTGCATCCCAAGTCTGGTGTGGCAAACCGAAAACCAAATCGTGGCTGATGCTTTTGTAACCTATTTCCCTGGCCCATTCGGTGACGTTTTTAACATTATCGAAGGGCTGAATTCTGTTGATAGCTTTCTGAACTTTCGGGTCATAATCTTGGACTCCGAAACTGACTCTGGTAAAACCAAGATCGAACAATGTCTGCAAATGCTCTCTCGTGGTATTATTCGGATGTCCTTCGAAACTGAATTCTTGGTCATCTGTAATTTCTACAGTATCGAAAATCCCTTGCAACAGTTTTCTGAGGTTATCCGGCGAAAAAAAAGTAGGCGTTCCGCCACCCAAATGTAATTCTTTAAGTTTTGGTTTCTCGGAAAAGAGTCCCAAGTAGAGTTTCCATTCTTTCAGAACACTTTCCAGATAGGGTATTTCTACGGAATGTTGCTTGGTAATTCTTTTGTGACAAGCACAGAAAGTACAAAGCGCCTCGCAAAACGGAAGATGAATATAGATGGAAATTCCTTCTTCAGAATTGCTTTCTGAAAAGGACTTAATGACGGATTGTTTCCAAAGGTCTGCCGCAAAACCAGCCTCATTCCAATACGGAACAGTAGGATACGATGTATAACGCGGCCCTGGAATATTGTATTTATCAACTAATGAATTCATTGTTGCAAAGTTACGAAATAGAGTTTGGAAAGATTCCTGATTTGGGATGATTTTTAATCGGTCGCTTCTATTCTATTAATAGTTTGAAAAATGCCTTCTTCCGGACGGTAGTGATTTTATGGAAAATCCCATAGCCCCGATTGCAATGGAAATCCTTTTTTGCGAGAGGCTATGCCGAGCAAAAAAGATTGGAATGGAAAGCGGGAAATAGCTCCTTATAAACAATTATGAATAAAAAGTAATCTGTAACATTCTAAATATAATCAATAATTTTCTCCAAAGCAATACCACGCGATGCTTTTAGCAGTATACTTTCCTGCTTTACAGGATTGTTTTGCAGATAATCAGCAAGTTCTGAAGTGTTCAGAAATGCCAAATTTGTATTAATGTTTTTGAAATTTGGGCCAACGGTAATGATGTTGTCAAATCCACAAGTTTTTGCGAAGTCTAGAATATATTGATGTTCAGTTGCGCTTTCTCTTCCCAGTTCCAACATATCGCCGATGATGATGAGCTTGGTCCCCGAAAAAGTTCTGAAGTTTTCCAATGATGCCTGCATACTGCTGGGATTGGCATTATAGGTATCTAAAACGAGGGTTTTCCCTTCTTTTTTCTGAATCTGCGAACGCATATTGGACGGGACATACTCTTCAATAGCCTGTTTAATATCCTGAATATCTACGCCAAAATGCAAGCCTAGCGATATAGCCGCAGAGATATTATCATAATTATAGCGGCCTGTGAGATTAGAAATTATTTCTGTTTCTTTATAAACCAGTCCTACGAAATGGTCTTTGGAGAGTGGCGAAAAACTGTAATTCGACTCTGGTGTCCCAAAAGTGATTTTATTATGATAATCTTTGGTTTTCTCTGCCTGAACCGAATCTGCACTATTGACCAAAATAGTTTGGTTATGAGTTCTCAGATAGTCATACAACTCGGATTTTCCTTTGATAACGCCTTCTACACCGCCAAAACCTTCGAGATGTGCCTTCCCGAAATTGGTAATGTAACCGAGACTTGGTTTTGCAATTTTACAGAGAAGCTCTATTTCCTTCTGGTGATTGGCGCCCATTTCTACCACTGCAATCTGATGTGAATTTCTGATGGAAAGAATGGTTAGCGGAACACCAATGTGATTGTTAAGATTTCCGAAAGTGAATTGAACATTGAATTTTTTGGACAAAACTATGCTGATCAATTCTTTTGTGGTTGTCTTTCCATTGCTTCCAGTGAGTCCTATAAACGGAATCTTTAATTGATCTCTGTGATAAACAGCCAACTGTTGTAAAAAATCCAGAACTGATGGTACATAAAAGATGTTTTTTTTCGGAAAATTATAGTTTTCATCTTCTACGATAACAGCTATGGCACCATTTTCTAAAGCTTCAGAAGATTTTTCTGCTGCGTTAAAAGTATCGCCGGAAAATGCAAAAAACACACTTCCCCTTTGTACTTTTCTGCTATCTATAACCGTATTGGAACTCTGCAAAAATATCTGATAAAAATCCTTAATGTTCATTCTTCAAAAGTATTAAATGAATTTGTATTAAAACAAAAAAACAGTAGAAAAAATCTACTGTTTTAAGTTTTATAATGGTTGAAAAATTATCTTTTCGTACGGCCAGTTTTTGTGTTCTTGGACGATTTTCTGTTATTGTATCGAAGGTAGAGGTTCTAAGGATTTCAATATTGCGAAATCATTTTGTTTTCTACAGCCAGAAGCGGCGCACAAATTATTACAAAAAATCACTGATACGACGATTGCTTACCTGAAAAGAAAAGTAGAAAAAGGTGTTTCTGCGGTTCAGGTTTTCGATTCTTGGGGCGGAATGCTTTCGCCAGCCGATTATCAGGAATTTTCCTGGCAATATATCAATCAGATTGTTGAAGCGCTTGCGCCGTTGACTCACGTTGTGGTTTTCGGGAAAGGTTGTTGGTTTGCTTTGGACGAGATGACGAAATCTAAAGCTTCTGCAGTGGGTGTTGATTGGACAATCACGCCGGAATTAGCGAGACAATTCACGAATAATGCTGTGACTTTGCAAGGGAATTTTGATCCGTCAAGATTACATTCGAAGCCAGAAACGATTAGAAAAATGGTTCACGAAATGATTAACCGTTTTGGAAAAGATAAATACATCGTCAACCTCGGACACGGGATTTTACCAAATATTCCTGTTGAAAATGCCGAAGCTTTTATAAAAGCTGTGGTTGAATGGAAACCATAAACAACAAAAAATGAGCAAATTAATTTGCTCATTTTTTTATTCTAATTGTCCTGGCGCTGGTTCCTGAGGTTTTAATGATTCGTTATTCAAACCATCTCTTGGTGGTTGCATTCTTTTTCTAGTTTTATCATCTTCAATTTTCTGTCTTTGATTAAGATTGAATATATCTTTCTTATTCATTTCCATAGTTTGATAAGATGTATCCATTTTCATCTCCGTCGATTTCAGATTTTTCTCTGCTTTCGACCTCAAATTATCTTTTTGGGGAGTAGTTTGTGCGTTCATCAATAAGGTTCCAAACATTAGAAATGCTCCCGCTATCATTAACTTTTTCATAACAATTTATTTAGTGTTAATAAGAAGTCTCAAACACTAAACCATATTATGTTAAATTTAAGAAGCTATAAGATTTTTGGGAAAACTTTAGCACAGCTTACTTTTCTAAAACTTGCCTTAGTTTTTCAACAAAAACATAAGCTGCAGGACAAATCAAAGTATTTTTGATGGTGAGATTATTGATTTGATAAATCTTCTTGCGATCTGTGTGAGGATATTCTCTACAAGCTTTGGGACGAACATCATAGATTGAGCAAGTATTGTCATCACTCAGGAAAAAGCAAGGTAAATTTTGAAGGACTTTATCATTGTCTTCATCTACTCTCAGAAACTTGGATTCAAAATCTGCTTGTTTCATTCGTAGATGTTTAGATATTCTTTCGATATCTTTTTCTGTATAAAGTGGACCCGTAGTTTTACAGCAATTGGCACAACTGAGACAATCGATTTCTTCGAATGTTTCCTCGTGCTTTTCTAAGACCAGATAATCCAGATTTTTCGGCGGTTTCTTTTTGAGTCCGTCCAAAAACTTTTTATGCTCTTTTTGTTTTTGTTGTGCTTGCTTTTTATATAAATCAAGATCCATTTTGCAAAATTAGTGGTTTTTCAAACAAAAACTGACATTAATCTTATTTCAAACTGATTCAAAAAGTGATAACTTTGATAGAATAAAATATCGAAATATGAAAGATATTACAAGCAGAGAAGATGTTGAGTTTCTTGTAAAAGAATTCTATGACCAAGTTATTAAAGATGATTTAATTGGATTCTTTTTCACAGATGTTGCAAAGATTGACCTCAGCAAACATCTTCCGAAAATGTATAATTTTTGGGAAAGTATTCTTTTGGGAAATCCGGTTTATGAAGGAAACCCGATGCGTGTTCATTTTCCTCTGAATGAAGTTACTGCGATGGAAGAGAAACATTTTAACCGTTGGTTACAGATTTGGGAGAAAACAGTTCACGATAATTTTGAAGGCGAAAATGCTGAAAATGCCATTGCAAGAGCACTGAATATCGCCAGAATTATGAGTTTCAAAATGACGAATGCAAGGAATAATTAGATTTTTCTAAAATCCAAGATTATGTAACTGAAAATCTATCCAATCCGTCAACATATGAAAGAGCAAACCAACGCCAATAATTCTTGGAACACCTCTGAAAAATAACAGCAGAAAATAAACGACCATCACCCAATAGGTATGAAGCGGATGAAAATTGATACTACTTCTGTCCGGCGCAAAAATCGGTGTGCTAAGCAAATGATCTGCATCTACGAGCATTGTCGCGAGCATAATGAAATAAGCCCTTTTCCAGTCTTTCCTAAAAAAGATGTAGGCCAAAACCAATGGAAAACCAAAGTGTAGAAAATAGTGGATGACTGGTCTTATATAATCCATTTATATTCTTCCTTTCAGATAATTTTGCCTTAATTCTTCATCCAATTTCTCAATCGCATAACGGAGACAAGTTCTTGGCATTTCTTTATAATGAAGATTGAGAAAATCCAATAATTCGGTTTCGTTCATTTTTCCTATTTCTCGGAGAAGCCAACCGGTGGCTTTGTGCATCAAATCGTGTGGATGTTTCAAATTTTTCAAGGCAAATGTTTTAGTCAATTCAAATTTCCCTTTCTTAATATGATGCATTGTTGCAACAATCGCCATTCGTTTTTCCCACATATCATCAGAATCGGATAGTTTTTCAAGGATTTTAGAATTTTGATTTTCAAAACAATATCGGCCTAAAATTTTATAACAAGATGTATCAACCAAATCCCAATTGTTGATGTATTTTGTATGTTTCAAATAAAAATCAATGATTTCTTTTTGCCCGATTTTATCTTTAGTCTTCTCGAATTTGTAAACCAAAATCAGCAAAGCCGTCAAACGATGTTCGTGAATTTTCGAAGACAGCAATTCGCTAAGTTCATCCAGAGTAATTGTTTTATAAAATTCCTTCGCAACGCTTCTTTGTTCAGGAACAGTCACTCCAATAAAAATATCGCCTTCGCCATACTCACCTTTTCCAGTTTTGAAAAAAGTTTGCAAAATCTCGCCTTTTCCGGGAATTACTAAATCCGCCAATACTTTGGCAACTACTTTTGCTAAAGTCATTACGTCAAATTAAGTTGCTTCTGAAATGCTTCCAAATACTTCGCAAGATGAAAACCATCCATCAAACCGTGATGTCCTTCCACAGAAATCGGCAACATTTTCCGTCCGTTTTTCTCGCTGAATTTTCCAAAGACAATTTTAGGAATTGATTCTTTTGGGTCAAAATCTGTCGGATGAAGCAGACCTGTAAAATTGGTCCAAGGCATTGTCGAATGTCGAATATGATTCGGTGGTAATTCTTCGTTTCTGATTCTTAATCCAGTAGAATTTTGAACCTCTTCGATTTCTTTTTGCAAATTTTGGTTAAATATTTGAAAATCATCAGAATATTCGAAAAAAGAGAAACCAAACGTTCCGTCATTTCTGGCAATTGTAGAACCAACGTGAACAATGTCGAACGCTATAACTTCATCATTTACAATTCGATAACCAAATTCCTCAACGGAATTAATTGCCTTCATCGATTTATGAAGATAATGGGCGAAGAAAGATTCACTGTTTTCTTTGGCTAATTCATAAGTTTCGGTACAATCAACTTCTGTAACGATTCCAAAATAAGGACTTTTCATTCCGGAAAAGAATTCGAAATGTTCTTTTCTTTTCCAGTTTTCTACATCAATAATTTTCATTTCTAAATTTAGATTAATGAATTTCTTCTTCTAATATTTTTTCCTCCGTCGCAATTTTCTTAGGATTGGCCACTTTAGCAATTGTCAATCCTTGAACTATAATCGAAAATACAACTACGCAATAAGTAATACTAATGATTATCTGACTGTACTCATTCACAGGAATTGACAAAGCCAGAGCAATAGAAACGCCTCCGCGGATGCCGCCCCAAACCAAAACTTTCACAGTTTGCGGACTGAATCGATATTTGAAAGCCATAAACTTAGTCGGAACAAAAATCGCAACCCAACGCGCCAACAAAACAATCATAATACAAATTCCGCCAGCTACTAAATATTCATTTAAATCCTTGATTAACAGCAATTCAAAACCAATAAATAGGAATAGAACCGCGTTCATAATTTCGTCAATCAATTCCCAAAATTTGATCAAATAATCTTGCGTTTCGGATTTCATTTTGAAGCTTTCACTGAAGTTCCCCATAAACAATCCGGCAGCAACCATCGCCAAAGGTGCAGAAATGTGCATCTCGTGAGCAATCAAATAGCCGCCCATAACTACTGATAATGTGATAAGTACGGAAATAATATAATCATTCACAACACGCATTGCTCTCGATGCCGTATATCCGAGAAGAACTCCCAACAGCAAACCTCCACCTGCCTCACGAAGCAAAAGCAAACCGATGTTTTCGACATTCAAATTGATTTCTTTTCCGATTGCCAATTGTAAAACTACTGTGAAAACTACAACTGCCATCCCATCATTAAACAAAGATTCTCCGGCCACTTTGGTTTCCAAAGATTTTGAAACTTTGGCCTGCTTCAAAATACTGAGAACCGCAACGGGATCGGTGGGAGAAATCAGTGCTCCGAAAACTAAACAGTAGATAAATGGCATCTGAATTCCGACTAATGGCAAAAGATAAAATGTTCCAAAAGCCACCGCAAAAGTTGAAATAATCACACCAACTGTAGAAAATATCACAACAGGGCCAAATTGCTCTTTTAAATCTTTGATATTAACGTGAATTCCTCCTGCAAATAATAAAAAATTCAGCATTGCGCCCATTAGAACTTCGGTAAAGTCTAAACTGTGAACAAGCTCAGTTAAATGAGTTGTAGTTTTCGGTAAGAAATTTTCCCCCGAAGCAACCAAGGTTACAGAAACGATAATCGCAATCACCATTATCCCGATTGTACTCGGTAATTTGAGAAGACGATAGTTGATATATGCGAATAAAGACGCTAGAACGATTAAGACTGAAAATGAGTAATATAACTCCATTAAATTTTTGTTTTATTTTTTTTAAACACAAGGGCTCAAGGTTATTGCGCAAAGTTCACAAGGTTGATTGGTATGTGCTCAGTGTTATTTCTTGTTTGAGATTATGTTTGTTTTTTATAGATTTCCATTAATGACTCTTTTAACTCCATTTTTGAATAAATTAGTATTGAAATTTATAAGTAATCCTAATTTACAATCGCTTAATTTCAAATAAGTTAAAACCTGTGCTAAGTGAATATCATTTAAGGCTTCAACAGATTTTACCTCTACAATTAATTTGTTCTCAATCAACAAATCGATTCTGTATCCAACTTCTAATTTTACTTCTTCATAAATTAATGGTAAAGCTTTCTGTTTTTCAACCTTTAAACCAAATTTTCTGATTTCGTAAAAGAGACATTCTTCATAAGCACTTTCTAATAAACCTGGCCCAAGAGTTCTATGGATTATTAAACCCAAATCAAAAATGGTTTTGGCAATTTCGTTTTCATTCATTTGTGTGTGTATTTGTCTTTTTACCACAAGGGTGACAAAGTTTTTACACAAAGTTCACAACTTTAATATTGTGTTCTTTGTGCGAGCTCTGTGTCTTTGTGGTTAAGCTTCTTCTTCGTCATCAAAATATTCGAACAAGAAATCATTGTAAGGAAAACGAGAGATATGGAGTCTATGAACCTCATCATAAATCATTTTTTTCATCTCAGGGAAATTCTGTTTGTTAAGCGCAGAAATGAAAACCGTTGGATATTTTGATTTTGCCATCCACGTTTTTTTCCATTCTTCCAAGGAAATGTTCTTTTTGGATGAAGGTGTCAAATCATCTTCATCTTTTTTCTCATAACTGAAATCGTCAATCTTGTTGAAAACCATAATCATCGGTTTCTGATGCGCATCAATCTCTTGGAGAATCTGATTAACAGACGCAATATGGTCTTCGAAACTATCGTGAGAAATATCGACAACGTGAACCAACAAATCCGCCTCACGAACCTCATCCAAAGTGGATTTGAAAGATTCTACCAACTGCGTCGGCAATTTTCTAATGAAACCAACCGTATCTGTCAAAAGGAAAGGAAGATTTCCAATCACGACTTTTCTCACTGTTGTGTCAAGCGTTGCAAACAATTTATTTTCAGCGAAAACATCGGATTTTGACAAAGCGTTCATCAACGTAGATTTTCCAACATTGGTGTAACCAACCAAAGCCACGCGCACCATTTTGCCACGGTTTTGTCTTTGGGTTCCCATTTGTTTGTCGATGACTTTCAATTTATCCTTCAGCAACGTGATTCTGTCACGGATAATCCTTCTATCGGTTTCGATTTCTGTTTCCCCAGGACCACGCATCCCGATTCCCCCTTTTTGCCTCTCAAGGTGGGTCCACATTCTGGTTAATCGAGGAAGAAGGTATTGATATTGAGCCAATTCAACTTGAGTTCTTGCATAAGAAGTTTGCGCTCTTTGGGCAAAAATATCGAGGATAAGATTGGTTCTGTCTAAGATTTTAACTTCCATATCACGCTCCAAATTCTTTAACTGAGAAGGCGATAATTCGTCATCAAAAATAACAGTTCCAATTTGGTGTTCTTTCACGTAATCACGAATCTCCTCCATTTTTCCTTTCCCCACAAAAGTTTTGGAATCTGGCTGAGACAATTTTTGAGTAAATCTTTTATCAACTGTAGCTCCAGCTGTGAAAGCCAAAAACTCCAATTCGTCCATATATTCTGTCAGTTTATCCTCATCCTGATTTTGGGTAATTACACCTACCAAAACCGCTCTTTCGTACTGATGTTCTTTTTTTTCTAACATTTAAAATTTATAATATTTCTGATTTTGACAAGGTACTATTTTTCGACAAAAAAACCAAAGGTATTCTTTGGTTTTACAATTTCTGACTTTAATAAATCAGTATTTCCAAGTGTTTTAATTGATAAGATTTGCCGTCAAAGTTTTATTAAAACTAAAAGCAACACTAATTGGACAAGTTTCCTTGGCTTCTTTGGCAATTTTTTGGAAATCATCTTCTGAGATTGCTGGGATTTTCGCAGTCAAAGTCAATTCAGACAACGTGATTTTTCCGTCAACCAAAGAGATTTTACAATCGGTTTCTAAAGATTCTGGAATAAAACCTGCTTCTGACAACAGAGCTGAAGTTTTCATTGTAAAACATCCCGCGTGAGCCGCCGCCAATAATTCTTCCGGATTGGTTCCCACACCTTCTTCAAATCTACTTTTGAAGGAATATTGAGTTTCATTCAGCGTTGTACTTTGTGTAGTTAAAACACCGTTTCCGTCTTTTACTGTGCCTTTCCAGACTGCTTTTGCACTTCTTTTCATATGTAAATATTTTTATTGGTTTTAAATGTAATATGGAATCTATGATTTCATAATTAAATTTATTTTAGATTATATTATTTTAAAGATAAACTCTATCATCTACTTTAGAATCAATAACTTTTTTGATCTTCTTAAATTTTCCATTCTGATTTAAAAGTTTGTACACTTTGGATTTGAATCTCAAATAGCGAATATTTTCTTTTCTAACTTTCATCGAATCCGCATATCCGGAGATAGTTATGATACTTTTATCCTTACCAAAATATTTGGTTTCAATCGATGTGGTAATATCTGGGTGCGTAATTGTTCCATCATCATTAAAAACAAGAACATCATCATTTGGTTTATTAATTTTATTATCAAAAAATAATTTTGCTAATCCCAAACGTTCTTTGTGAGATAAACTCAAAGAATCTTTAATATCAAAATAATCACTTTCAATTGCTCCATTACTTAAATTCACATCATAATCATTATTTGAAAGAACAACTTGATAATTATTAAAATCTTTTAAATATTCTTCATCACTTTTTGAACACGACAAAATCAAAAACAGAAATAGAATTATACTTAGAACATTTAAAATTTTATTCATAGTTATTTTAATAATTTATCATCAATCCCAATCTGCAGCCACAAATTTCATTGTTGATTTTCCGTCTGTTAAAGTTAAGAAATGTCCTTCAATTTTATATCGATTCATATTTGGCAATTCTTTTCCGAATTTTTCTTCCAATTTCATTTTACCGTCACAAAACATCATTGTTGAACCAACACCAGAAAATTTGGCTTCTCCTTTATTGAATTCTGCTGTGAAAAACATTCCATTACAACCCATTTTTGCACCATATTGATTAGGAGCTTCGGCTCTTTTAGTCAAATCGATATTGGCTTCGAGTTTTGTTACTTCTGCTTTTGTAAAATCATTATACTCAACCAACATCCATTTTCGGTTAATATTCTCCATCGATTCTGACATTTTCTTTGAAGAATTACAAGAAATTAACAAAAGCATTAATAATGATAAAACTCCGATTGCTTGTAGAATTTTCAACTTTTTAAATTTAACCTGAGTTCGGGTTAAGCGAAGTTCAAAAATAATTGACCGTCATTTACTTTTTTCAAGTTGAGTGACGGTTTTTTTGGAAAGAAACAATAGGCTGTTAGCCCTCCCAAAATATTGATCATAAAATTATTGACGCTTCTGTGTCGGGTGTGTTCCACTTGACAATGGTTTTTTAGTTCGTCATTAATCGTTTCAATTATGGCTCTTTTTCGGAGTAAAATCTTATCTTCCATTTTCATAATATGATTTTTCATATTTTTTCTAAGTTTAGTGAAAAGCTGTATTCCATCTGCAAAAAGCATCTCCCAAAGCGCTTTTGAAAGGTAACCTTTATCTGCAAATACTTTTCCAAAAAGTTGTTTAGTCATTTTCTTAATATGTTTTGGATTTCTGTCATCCACATTTCCTTTCGTTAAATAAAAGGATAAAAGTTCCCCTTTTTCGTTGCAAAGCAAATGCAGTTTAAACCCGTAAAACCAACCCATCGAAGATTTTCCACGTTCTGCCAAACCTTTGAAAACCTTATGATTGTGAATTCTTTGGTTACGGCAGACTTTCAATGTTGTACTATCCATAAAGCTAATTCCAGTACATTTTCCTAATCCTTTTTCTCTCAAAAATAATGCAAAGACCACAAAACTTCTTTGCTGCAATTCCACAAACCTGTTGTAAGAAAGGCTTTTCGGGAACAAATCTTTCCAATATCCGCAAACAATTTCTTTATAGTAATGCTTGAAAGTTTTGTGTGCTCCTAAATGAAAGCCGATCATAATAGTAATAATTTCAGAATCGGACATTAAACAAGATCGATTTCTTCTTTTCTTATTATCTCCAGCCGCATTTAATTTCAAATTTTTGATTTGCAAATCAAATTCTTTACAAAAATCATCAATCTGTACAAAAATAGTTGTAATTTGGTCTTTCAAAATCATAAGTAATAATTCGTTAAATATTTGAATTTCAGAAACTTAAATATACGAATTATTACTTTTCATTGCAAATTTTATTTCATTTCTTATCCCGAACTCAGGTTAATTAATAATTAGAGATTAATGAATTCACTACGCTTTATAAAGTGCAGTTCCCCAAG
Source organism: Flavobacteriales bacterium UBA7519 (assembly GCA_002476905.1). Taxonomy (GTDB): domain Bacteria; phylum Bacteroidota; class Bacteroidia; order Flavobacteriales; family Weeksellaceae; genus Epilithonimonas. Next base: position 17,797 of record DLND01000056.1, on the reverse strand, counting down.
TCCAGCCAGAACCAACTGCCGCAAATAATAAAAGATTTCCATCTTGTACACGGCCGCTTTTGAATGTTTCGTCTAAAACAATGGGGATTGTACCGCCGGAAGTGTTGGCATATTTGTCCATATTCGTCATTACTTTCTCGAAAGGAATATTGGTTTTTCTAGCCGTTTCTTGCAAAATTCTAATACTTGGCTGATGAGGAATGACCCAATCGACATTATCGGAAGTCAGTTTGTTGGCTTCTAAGATTTCATTAATGGTTTCTGGCAAAACTCTAGTTGCCGTTTCGAAAACTTCTTTTCCGTTCATTTGGAAATAATGAAGTTTTTGTTTTAATGTTTCTTCTGAAGCTGGCATTTCTGAACCTCCTGCCGGAATATTGAAATGATATTTTCCTGTTCCGTCTGCGTGTAATTTGAAATCGAAAAAGCCTTTGTCTTCACTAGTAGCGGATAACAAAACCGCACCTGCACCATCGCCAAAGAAAACCGAATCTTTTCTTTCCCAATCGGTAATTGTGGAGAAAGTATCAGCGCCGATAACCAATACATTTTTATACATTCCGGTTTCAATGAACTGGCAACCAATCGCAATGCCGTAAAGTCCACCTGAACAAACCGCAGAAATATCAAAGGCAACCGCTCGTGGCGCATCCATCTTTTCCTGTACGAAACACGCTGTAGATGGGGCTTGTCTATCCGGAGTGGAAGTGGCAACGATAATCAGGTCGATGTCTTTTGGTGAAACGTCTGTGTTTTCTAAAGCGCGCAATCCTGCTTTGTAAGCCAAATCGCTGGTCACTTCACCTTCGGCAATTCGGCGTTCTCTGATTCCTAGATTCTTAAAAATCCATTCGTCAGACGAACCTACTTTTTCGAAAAAATCATTTTTTAAAATTTTTGGCGGAACATACGAACCAGTTCCTTTGATGTAAGCTCTTATTTTCTTCATAACATTCATTCTATCATTCAATTAATGGGAAATATATTTAATTTTTAATAAAAAAACAATCAAAGCTATAAAGTTTATTTCATATACAGGTTAATTTTTTGGTAATTTTTTAATTTTATGATTCCTGTTTGGAAATTCAAATTTTACTTCGGAAATTGCAGAAGAATTATTACAGAACTAAAACTAATAATGAGAGATACTTACGTTCACAAAGGCAAAAGGAAACAATTAATCGATTATCTTCATCAGAAAATCGGGATTACTGATTCTTTTGTTTTGAATGCGATGAACGAAGTTCCGAGACATCTTTTTATCGAAAGTGTTTTCGAAGATTATGCTTATGAAGACCGCGCTTTCCCAATTGCGGCGAAACAAACGATTTCTCATCCGTCAACTGTTGCTGAACAAACTGAATTGTTGGAAGTGAGTGAAGGTGAAAAAATATTAGAAATCGGAACAGGATGCGGTTATCAGACTGCTGTTCTTATCAAGATGAACGCTTTGGTTTACACCGTGGAACGGCAAAAAGATTTGTACAACTTTTCTACCAAGATTTTTAGAGAATTGAATATGAGACCAAAGTTCCAGAGTTTCGGTGATGGATTCGCGGGCTTACCAACGTTTGCACCTTTTGATAAAGTATTGGTAACGTGTGGCGCAGAAATTCTACCAACCGAATTATTAAAACAGCTAAAAGTTGGTGGTAAAATGGTGATTCCATTAGGGAAAATGGATGAGCAAATTCTTTACAGATTTACAAAAATTTCTGATACACAGTTTGAAAAAGAGGAATTCGGAGTTTATAAATTCGTTCCGATGCTGCAAAATAAATCTTTCTAACCACAAAGACTCAAGGTTTACACAAGGTTCACTAAATTTTGTGCTCTTTGTGAATGCTTCGTGACTTTGTGGTTAAATAAAAAGTAATTATGAATACGAGACAAGAAAAAATGGAAGCTTTTGGAACGCTTCTCGATATAATGGATGATTTGCGGGAAAAGTGCCCGTGGGATCAGAAGCAGACTTTTGAAACCTTGCGCCATCTGACTTTGGAGGAAACTTACGAATTGTCTGATGCGCTTCTGAATGAGGATTTGCAGGAAATCAAAAAGGAGTTGGGCGATGTGTTGTTGCATTTGGTTTTTTATGCGAAAATTGGTTCTGAAAAGGAGAGTTTTGATATTGCTGATGTCATCAATTCTCTGAACGAAAAATTGATTTTCCGTCATCCACATATTTACGGTGATACAGTTGCAGAAGATGAAGAAATGGTAAAACAAAACTGGGAAAAACTGAAGCTGAAAGAGGGTAACAAATCTGTGCTTTCTGGCGTTCCAAAAAGTTTACCTCCGATAATAAAAGCTTACAGAATCCAAGATAAAGTGAAAGGAATTGGCTTCGAATTTGCTTCTGCTGATGAAGCTTGGGAGAAAGTGCGAGAAGAATTGCAGGAATTTCATCAAGAGACAGATAGGGATAAAAAAGAAATAGAGTTGGGAGACGTTTTTTTCTCTTTGATTAATTACGCCAGAATTTCTGGACTAAATGCGGATACGGCTTTGGAAAGAACCAATTCGAAATTCATTTCCAGGTTTCAGAAAATGGAGGAAATTGCCATCACTAAAAACTTGGTTTTGGCTGATTTGAATCTTGTTGAACTGGATAAACTCTGGGAAGAAGCCAAGCTTTCTGAAAAATAAATATCTTGGATTCTTTTAATTTGTATATTTGATTTAACTATAAATTTTTAAAACACATCAAACTATGAAAGGTAAAGGTTGTATTGTAGGCGTAGTAATTGTTGCGATTATAGGTATTATCGCATTTTGGGCAATTGGTAAAAGAAATGAATTTGTCAGGATGGAACAGAACGTTAATGCGAAATGGTCTAACGTAGAAACAGTTTATCAGAAAAGAGCGAACCTTATTCCAAATTTGGAAAGAACGGTTAAGTCTTATGCTAAATTTGAGCAGGAAACATTGACAAAAGTAGTTGAGGCAAGATCCAAAGCCACTTCTATTAATATTGATCCTACCAATATGACCGAGGCGGATATGGCAAAATTCCAAGCGGCACAAGGTGAACTGAGCGGCGCGCTTAGTCGTCTGATGGCAGTGGTAGAAAGTTATCCGAACCTAAAAGCCGATCAACAGTATATCAACTTTCAAAGAGAATATACCGCAATTGAGAACAGCATCCGTTCAGAAACAGTGTATTATAATGATGCTGCTAAAGAATACAATACTAATATCAAAACGTTCCCCAATAACGTGATTGCCAACTTCTCCAACTTCAAGGAAAAACCATATTTCAAAGCTGAAGCTGGCGCAGAAAAAGCTCCAAGCGTATTTTCAGAATAATGAATCAATTTCTTACAGATACAGAAATGGCTTCCCTGGTGGAAGCCATCAAAATAGCTGAAGACCATTCTTCCGGCGAGATCCGTGTGCACATCGATTCTACAGCTGAAGATGATTTTGCTAAAAAAGCGTTTGCCATTTTTCGTTCGCTGGATATGCATCATACCAAAGAAAGAAATGCTGTTCTGTTTTATGTCAATTTTGAACAGCATTATCTGACCATTATTGGCGACGAAGGTATTCACAAAAAAGTAAAGCAGCAGTTCTGGGACACTCTTCACGATGAAATGACCTCTCAATTTGCGCAAGAAAATTATTGTGAAGGTCTGAAGGAAGCGATTCTGAAAACAGGACTCGAACTGAAAAAATATTTCCCTGTAGATGGGGAAAATATCAATGAATTATCCAATGATATCAGCTTTTCATAAACTATACAAACATCCGGACAAAGATCTGGGCAGCTATTCCGCCCTCCGTTCCCGCTATCCCAAAAGCCAAGGCTATTTCCAAAACTATTTTGGGATGAGCTCCACTCAGGTCGGGCTGCGGGAAGGTGAGGTTTCAGAATCGCGTTTCTCATTTTTTACAAAATTGGTCTTTGTATTTTTGTTGGTATTGGGCTTATTAGCGAAAGCGCAATTAGTGCCGGAAAAACCAGCCGTACTTTATCCAGTTTATGACAAAGTGGGTTTGCTTTCAGAAGCCGAAAAGGATGCGCTGAATCAAAAACTCATCAAATTCTCCGATTCCACTTCGACAGAAATTCAGGTCATTATTCTGCCCACAACTGGTGGTGAAGATGTCAATTATCTTGCAACAATGTACGGTGAGAAATGGGGAATCGGGCAAAAAGGTGTCGATAATGGTGTCGTTTTCCTCATTGCAACCGAAGATCACACGATGTCTATCCAGCAGGGTAGAGCTGTTGAGCAATATTTGACTGCATCTGTGGCTGGACAGATTTTGGATTATCTGGTAACGCCGGCTTTCAAAAAAGGTGAATTTTACAATGGCATAGACCGAGGAACTTCGGCTATAATGGAAGCGGTTCAAGGGAAATTCAAACCTATTGTCAAGAAACAAAAAAATGATGGAGGAATCAATATCGGATCTGTGATTCTGGTTATCATTATCATCATTATTCTTTTCAGCATTATCAATAAAAATGGTGGAAATGGCTGGGGTAATAATGACGATGACGATGTGATATTATCAAGACGCGGAAGTCGCAGATACCGTGGCGGATTTTTTCCATTTCCGGGAAGTTTCGGCGGTGGCGGATTTGGAGGAGGAAGCAGCGTAGGCGGAGGCTTTGGCGGTTTCGGTGGAGGTGGAAGTTTTGGCGGCGGTGGTGCTTCTGGTGGATGGTAAATTGCTTAAAGTGAATAGCATTTAGCTTTTAGCTTTTAGCTTCGAAAAAGATATAATAAAACCCGAATTTTTTGTTCGGGTTTTCTTTTTAATTATAATTATTATCAATTTCGTAATGGTCTAAATCTTGATTTCAAACAAAAAAATCACTATTTTTACGGAAATTGTGATTTTTTTGAAAAAAACATTGGTTCTATTTGCTCATCCATACTTCGAACATTCTACCACCAATGTTAGATTGTTAGAATGTTATGGTGATTTGGAAAATGTTACGTTCCGAGATTTGTACGAGGATTATCCCGATTTTCATATTCAGCCTTTTCGGGAAAGAAAAAGAATTGTAGAATATGAACGCATTATTTTTCATTTTCCTATCATTTGGTTTGGTTTGCCACCATTGCTGAAACTGTGGATAGATGAGGTTTTTGATATGCGTTGGATTTCTGAGAACGGGATTAATATTCTTTCTGGAAAAGACGCGCTTATTATTACAAGTGTTGGCGGAAGAGAAAGTAATTATAATTCAGAAGGAAAATATAAAACCGAGGTAGAAGAATTACTTTCTGGACTCAGAGTTTCTTTGCACGTTAACAATATCGAGCTCAAAAAAATACACATAATTTATAATGCCGACAACCTTTCAGAAGACGAACTGGCGTTCCAATGTCAGGAATTATCAGAAACTTTAAAATTGAAATAGATGCAGAATTCCATCGCAATGACCATCCTGATTTTCCTTGGTGCGGCCATTATTATGGTTCCGTTAGGAAAAAAACTGGGATTGAGTTCAGTGATTGGATATATTCTTGGCGGAATTTTAATTGGTCCATTTTGTTTGCAATTGACGGGACGAGATGCGGCAGATATTATGCACGCTTCGGAATTAGGTGTGGTGATGCTTTTGTTTTTGGTTGGATTGGAACTGGAGCCTCATAAACTTTGGCAGATTAGAAAAAGAATTCTGGGGTTAGGACTCAGTCAGATGCTTCTGAGTATAGTTGGGATTTTCTTTGTGTTCTATGTTGCAGGATTTGGATTAAAAAAATCACTGATCATATCGCTATGTTTCGCAATGTCATCTACAGCAATTGTTTTACAAACTTTAAAAGAAAAAAATCTTTTCAGAACGGTAAGCGGAGAATCATCGTTTTCAATCTTATTATTTCAGGATATTGCTGTTATCCCGATTCTGGCATTGCTTCCATTTTTATCTAAGTCCGAGAGTGCGGTAAAACAGTCAGAACATCAGGAAATTCTGCTGCAATATGTACCAGATTGGCTACAGCCTTTTACAGTTATTTTGGGAGTTTTGGCTTTGATACTGTTAGGGCGCTATATTTTTATTCCTTTTCTGAGATTTGTGTCGAAGTCTGGCTTAAATGAGTTGCTGACTGCTGCTTCGTTATTTTTAATAATAGGAGTTTCGGAACTGATGATCTCTGTGGGTCTGAGTCCGGCTTTAGGGGCTTTTATTGCTGGTGTAATGTTAGCTAACAGCGAGTTTCGCCACGAGTTAGAAAGCGATATCGACCCCTTTAAAGGATTATTATTGGCGGTTTTCTTTGTAAGTGTGGGTGCGACAATCAACTTCAATATTATTGCAGAAAAACCGTTCTTTATTTTCTCGGCAGCATTTATTGTTTTGGCAATCAAAGCAGTGGTTCTTTTTGGAATCGGGAAATATTATAAAATGAATAATGAGCAAAGTTTTTTCCTGGCTTTTGCATTATCTCAGGTGGGAGAATTTGCATTTGTTCTCGTTAATTTTGCGGCAAGTTTATATCTTATTGATTATCAAGCTAATTCGGAGCTGATGGCTATTGTCGCAATTACAATGTGCATTTCTCCACTGCTTTTGATATTCAAAGAGAAAGTTTTAGATAATCGTTTTATTAAACAAAAAAATGAAGAGAATGCAGAGCTTGGCATCATCAAGCAAAGAAAAATAATTATAGTGGGTTTTGGATTTTTTGGCAGTACAGTCGGTCGTCTTTTGAAGGCCAACGGAATCCATTCAACCGTCCTAGATAACGACCCAGACAGAGTTGCTTTGTTAAGGTCGAACGGTTTTAATGTTTATTATGGTGATGCCACCAAACCTGCTTTACTACGAGCAGCAGGAATCGAAGAAGCTGAGCTTTTTGTGCTTTGTCTGGATGATCCTGAAAAAAATAAATTTCTGGTAGATTATTGTAAAGAAAATTATCCCGATCTGAAAATATTTGTCAGGGCCAAAAAACGCTTGGATGCCTATGATTTTCTAAATAAGAATGTTAATAATATTTATCGAGAGACCTTGGGTACAGCTGTGGATATGGCAGTTGATATTCTGAAAGAAAACGGAATGCGAAAATATACCGCCCGAAGAATGGGCAAACGTTTTATGCTGATTGATAAAGCAATGACCAAACGTTTGGCAAAAGAAAAAGACAAGGATAAGATCACCTTCACCCTGCGGGAATCTCTGGAACGTGAAGCCGAATTACTGGCTCTGGACAGTATTTCCTTCGAAGAAAACTATTGGAGTGGCGATGAGGATGATGATAAATAATTTTCAGATCATTGATTTATCATCACTTTTGCTTACATTTAATCCTCAAAATTTTTATTAATGAAGAATATAAAAATGTCGTTGCTGATCGCTTTCATTGGCGTCAATGGTTTAACCACGGTCATGCACGCTCAGCAGAAAAAACAATCTGCAACTACACAACAATCTATGAAAAATAACCCTTTCCTTAGAAAAAGCCCTTTGCAGTATCAGGCACCGGAATTTGATAAAATCAAAGATGACCACTATAAGCCAGCCTTCGATTACGGACTGAAGGAACAGTTGGCCAACATTGATAAAATTATTAATAATCCCGCTGCACCGACTTTCGAGAATACAGTTTTGGCTTTAGAAAACAGCGGAGAAGTTTTAGCAAGAGCAACGATTCTTTTTTATAATCTAACAGGGTCTAATACCAATGATTATCTTCAAAAAGTTGACGAGGAGTATGCGCCTATTTTTGCTGCACATTCCGATAAGATTAATCTTAATGAAAAGCTTTATAAAAGAATCAAAGCAGTCAAAACTGATAAATTGGATGCGGAAAGCAAAAGACTGGTGGAATATTACATCCAGAATTTTGAATTAGCCGGAGCTAACCTTTCAGCTGAAAATAAAGAAAAATTAAAAGTAATCAACCAGCAGCTTGCTACATTATCTACCCAATTTAGCAATAAGCTGTTGGAAGCAAGAAAAAAAGGTGCAGTTCTGATTTCTGACGTTAAAGAACTTGATGGACTTTCTGCTGATGAATTAGCTGCTGCTGCTACAGATGCGGAACAGGCCGGACAAAAAGGAAAGTATCTTTTATCGTTGCAAAACACCACTCAGCAACCACTATTGCAAAACCTTAAAAACAGGGACACAAGAGAAAAACTCTTTAGAGCTTCCTGGACAAGAGCCGAGAAAGGCGATGCAAATGATACCCGTGAAACGATTGAAAAAATAGCGAAACTGAGGTTACAGAAAGCAAAGTTATTTGGTAAAAAGAATTTTGCGGAATGGAGTCTACAGGATCAAATGGCAAAAACACCGGAAGCCGCAATGGGACTTTTGGCTCAACTGGCAAAACCTGCAGTTGAAACAGCTAATCGTGAAGCTAAAGAAATTCAGGAAGTGATTGATGCACAGAAAGGAGGTTTCAAAGTTGAACCTTGGGATTGGAATTTTTATTCAGAACAAGTCAGAAAAGCGAAGTATGACCTTGATGAAAATGAAATCAAACCATACTTTGAAGTGACTACCGTTCTTGAGAAAGGTGTTTTCTATGCAGCAGAAAAGTTCTACGGCATCACTTTCAAAGAAAGAAAAGATCTTCCGGTTTATCATCCGGATGTTGTAGCTTACGAAGTGTTTGACAGAGACGGAAAATCTTTAGCGCTTTATTATCTCGATTTCTATACCAGAAGTAATAAAAACGGTGGCGCATGGATGAATAATTTTGTACCACAATCTCATCTCCTCGGACAGAAACCCGTCATTGTAAACGTATTCAATTATCAGAAACCAGCCGCCGGAAAACCATCCTTGATATCTTTTGATGAGGTAGGAACCATGTTTCATGAGTTTGGACATACACTTCACGGACTTTTTGCAAATCAAAAGTATGTTTCTATTTCAGGGACCAATACGCCTAGAGATTTTGTAGAGTTTCCTTCGCAGATCAATGAGCATTTTGCACTGGAGCCGGAGATTCTAAAAAATTACGCTTTACATTATCAAACCAAGCAGCCGATGCCTCAGGCATTGATTGATAAAATCAAAAAGGCGGCTAATTTTAATCAAGGTTATGCAACCACCGAGTTAGTAGCAGCTGCAACTCTCGATATGAACTGGCACACCGTAACCGACGAGAAACAACTGATTCCGGTTCTGGATTTTGAAAAGCAAGCGCTGGACAAATACGGATTATTAGTTCCGCAGGTTCCGCCAAGATATCACACACCATATTTTGCGCATATCTGGGGTGGTGGTTATTCAGCGGGTTATTATGCTTACCTTTGGTCAGAAACGCTGGATTCCGATGCCTGGGAATGGATTAAAGCTAACGGTGGTTTGACAAGAGAAAACGGTGACCGATTCAGAAAATATATTCTTTCTGTGGGTAACAGTGTAGATCTGAACAAAGCTTTTGAAGAGTTTACAGGTCATAAAGCAGATATCAAACCCCTTTTGCGAAGCAGAGGATTCATCAAATAATATATAAACAACGTCTCCAAAATCGGAGGCGTTTTTTTTATATATCTTCTACCGCTAAGGTCATTATACACTTCTGATACTTTTAAAAAATGTAATTAACTTATCATAACATGGATTTTTTATAGCTTTTGGAACCTTGTTCTTCGTTCAAAATTTTTATGTACTTCAGTATTGTTTTATTTGAAATTGCCATAAAATACTCACTTACCACAAAAAAAAATACTGCATCAGAAATTCCGATGCAGTATTAAATTATTTCAAATGTTGAATCTTAAGCTTCCAGTTGACTCCCCAGATATTCCCATTCCTGAAGCGTCAAATCTAGTTCTTCTTTGGTTTTATTATAAGTTTCCAAAACCTGTTCAGAAGGATTTTCCTTAGCAAAAGAAGCTTCGAACTCCTCGATTTTCAGTTCCAGATCTGAAATTTTTTCCTCAACTTTTTTCAGTTTATTCTGGATATTCTTTTGTTCTTTGCTGACAATCGTAGTTGATTGATTGTTGTTGGTTGCTGGTTTTGATTCTTGAATATTTTGTCTTGGCTCTTCAACTTCGTCCTGATGTAATTTTGATCTTTCGGCAGAGATTTCGCGGATGCTTTCTTTCTGTCTGTATTCTAAATATTCATTAATATCACCAAGGAATTCCTTCATCTTGCCATCGCGGAATTCGAAGATTTTGTCTGATAAACCTTGCAGGAATTCACGGTCGTGAGAAATTACAATCAAAGTTCCTTCATATTTCTGAAGCGCCAACTTGATAATCTCCTTAGACTGAATGTCCAAGTGGTTCGTAGGCTCATCCATAATCAACGTATTGAACGGACGAAGTAAGAGTTTACAAAGTGCCAAACGGTTTCTTTCCCCTCCGGAAAGAACTTTGGTTTTCTTGGTTACATCTTCTCCCTGAAACAAGAAAGAACCCAAAAGGTCACGAACTCTAGGTCTAGTTTCTTCCGTGGCAGAATCTTCCGCTTCCTGAAGAACCGTTTTTTCGGGCGTTAGAACTTCTTCTTGATTTTGCGCAAAATATCCGATGCTTACGTTATGACCCAGATTCCATTCACCTGAATAATCCTTGATGTCGCCAGCAAGAATCTTTGCCAGAGTGGTTTTTCCCTGTCCGTTCTGACCCAAAAGTGCAATCCTATCACCGCGTTCTACAAAAAAGTCAACATTGTCAAAAATCTGTTTGTTGCCATAAGCTTTCCCCAGATTTTTAGCTTCAAAAATAACTTTTCCAGGCGTAACAGAAGGCTGAAAACGAATGTTGAATTTGGATACATCTTCATTATCTATCTCAATTCTCTCTATTTTATCCAGCTTTTTGATTAATGACTGTGCAAAAGAAGCTTTTGTCGCACTCGCGCGGAACTTGTTGATGTTGTCTTCCATCTGCTTGATTTCCGCATCCTGATTTTTCTTGGCCTGAGCCAGTTTTTCACGCCTTTCTTTTCGTAGTTCCAGATATTTGGAATAGTTGGCTTTATAATCGTCAACCTTTTTATTATTAACGTCGAATGTTCTGTTGCATATGGACGTCATAAACTGTTTGTCGTGACTTACCAGAACAATTGAACCGGGATAATCTTTCAGAAAGTTTTCCAGCCAGATGATGGATTCTATATCCAAGTGATTGGTAGGCTCATCCAGCAACATCAGATCATTTTTCTGAAGCAGCAGTTTTGCCAGCTCTATTCTCATTCTCCAGCCTCCGGAAAATTCGTCGGTTATTTTTTGGAAATCATCCGCCTTGAAACCTAAACCAAACAATACTTTTTCCACATCGCCTTCCAAATTGTAGGCATCGTGATTCATCAGAAGGTCGTTAAGTTCCGTCATTCTGACAATTAAATCGGAGTAAGCATCACTTTCGTAATCGGTTCTGGTTGCCATTTGATGATTAACTTCCTCAAGTTCATTTTTCATCGCATTGATTTGCTCGTAGGCCTGCATCGTCTCGTCCCAAACCGTTCTTCCTTTCACAAAATCTAGGTCTTGCTTCAGGAAGCCAATGGTGATATTACCTTCAGGAACGACAGTTCCTTCGTAGAAATTGATTTCTCCGGAAAGGATTTTGAGCAGCGTCGATTTTCCTGCTCCGTTTTTCCCGACCAATCCAATTTTATCGCCTTTTTTGATGGTGAAATTGGTGTCTCTGAAAAGATAATTTCCTGCATGATGTAAGCCTAATCCCTGAACCGAAAGCATTGTATTCTATATTTTGTTTGAATTTGCAAAAGTAGTGAAATATGATGGAAGTTGGAAGATGGATGTTGGAAGTTTATATTTGGTTAATAACTAAGGTGTTATTGAAGGAAATAGATGGCTTCGAGAGCCTCAGCCTGACAAGCATTAATCAAATATTGTTAACTATTTTTAATGACAAAAGTTGATTGGACAACAAATCTGCAGCCCGACTTGAGCGGAAATCCTTTTTTGCTTGTCTTCAAGTTCTATTTATCTGAAAGTTTCTGCAAAAAAGATTGGGAGCGGAAGGCGGATAAAGCTGCCCAAATAATTTAGCTAAATGTATCAATTGCTAGAGTTTCGACATCCAAACAAATCCTTATCTTTGCAAAAATCTTAAACAAAATGAGCAAACCGATTACTGAGTTCATAGAAAAATATTATTTGCACTTCAATGCAGCAGCATTGGTAGATGCTTCCAAAGGATATGTTGCACATCTTAAAGATGGCGGAAAAATGATGATTACGCTTGCAGGGGCAATGTCAACCGCAGAATTAGGAAAAATCTTGGCAGAGATGATTCGTCATGATAAGGTCGATTTTATTTCTTGTACTGGTGCAAACCTTGAAGAAGATTTGATGAATCTTGTAGCGCATTCGCACTACGAAAGAGTTCCTCATTACAGAGATCTTACGCCACAAGAAGAGTGGGCACTTTTGGAACGAGGTCTTAATAGAGTAACTGATACTTGTATTCCTGAGGAAGAAGCGTTCAGAAGATTGCAAAAACATATCTATGAGATTTGGAAAGATGCAGATGATAAGGGAGAGCGTTTTTTCCCACACGAATATATGTACAAAATGATTCTCTCCGGTGTTCTCGAGCAGTATTATGAGATCCCAAGAGAAAATTCTTGGATGATTGCAGCAGCAGAGAAGAATTTGCCAATCGTGGTTCCGGGATGGGAAGATTCTACAATGGGTAATATTTTCGCATCTTATTGTATAAAAGGAGATCTGAAATTCTCTACAATGAAATCGGGAATCGAGTATATGGCTTATTTGGCTGATTGGTACACGAAAAACTCAGGTGGAAAAGGCGTTGGATTCTTCCAAATTGGAGGTGGAATTGCTGGTGATTTCCCAATCTGTGTGGTTCCAATGCTTTATCAAGATATGGAAATGCACGATATTCCTTTCTGGAGTTATTTCTGTCAGATTTCTGATTCTACAACATCTTATGGTTCTTATTCTGGAGCGGTTCCGAATGAGAAAATCACTTGGGGTAAATTAGATATTACGACTCCAAAATATATTGTGGAAAGTGATGCAACAATCTGTGCACCATTGATGTTCAGCTACATTTTGGAGAATTCTTAATTGAATTAATCATATAATGAAGAAAGCGTTCAAATTATTTTGAACGCTTTTTTATTTTAAAACTGATGATTTGTTAGTCTAATGAATTGATTAAAACCAAATATCTATAACCAAAAATAGCTTTTTGAAATTAATTTAATTTTGTGAAATCTCTTTTGCTGTATTGGGGTAAAATAGCAAGATTTATTTTATTCAGAAATCTAAAAAATGACTTTTTCATAAACTTAAATTTGATTTTAAAATACAACATTCAAACCAAAAATTACAACATCATAACACCTTCGATGATCGCTACTTTTTTATAAATGCTGATAACTTGGTCTGCATCCAGCACAAAACAATCAACAGAAACGGAAGTGTATTTTCCTGTGGAGCTTTCTTTGTTGGATAAAGTATATTTCAAATTATCGAAAGCTCTTAGGATTTCCGTAATTTTCTCAGGATCACTTGTCATAATGAATTTGAAGAGATATTCTTCCGGAAAGTTATGTTGTTCTTCCAGTTTTTCTTTCAATGATTTGTAAAACTCTTCTGGATTTGCGTGATTGCTATCTATAATATCTGCCATCTAATTTTAAGTCTTGGATTAATAAAAAAATCTCCGTAAAAACGGAGACCAAAGTTAGTGATATTTATTCTTCTTTTAAGAAGGATTTTCTGCGGTTGCTTCCTGAGGTAATGAAACTTCATCTGCGGCGGCTTCCAAAGCTTTGTCCAATGTAAATAAGGATTCGTCCGTAGCTCTGTCTCCGCCAGCGATTTTCAATTTGTCAATCAATTCAAGGGCTAACTTTTCTTCTTCAATCTGTTCTTTTACAAACCACTGCATAAAATTCCAAGTGGCCCAGTCTTTCTCTTTAAATGCAAGATCTACTATACTGTAAATGGCTGTGGTATTATCTACCTCGTGTTGGAAGACCTTATTTTGGTCACAATATTCTTATTTAGGTTTGGATTCAAGAGGACTTTCCGACAGATATGTAAAAAGTTACTGGGACTTAAACAGAAATCACGTTCTGATAAATTACAAATATTGCGTAGAAAATCCATTGAATTACAAAGGTTATTCCGAGAAATATTGGGAACTGACGGCTAGTTATTCAAGGAACAAAGACGGTTCCGTTGGTTATGCGGCGCATCAACCAATGAAAGAAGATTTCGGTGTAATTACTCCCACGGCTGCGTTGAGTTCTATGCCCTACACACCAAAAGAATCGATGGCTATTTTAAGGTTTTTGTACGACGAAAAACCAAATTTTATTGGACAAGCTGGACCTTACGATGCAACTTCCATCAATTTTAATGATTGGACCACACCTCGCTATCTCGCTATCGATCAGGGAACTATTGCGCCAATGATAGAGAATTACCGCACAGGATTATTGTGGGATTTGTTTATGAACGCACCTGATATTAGAGACGGACTCAAAAAAATTGGATTTAAGTCCACAGAACATAAAATCCAATAGCCAAAAAGTAGTATCTTTAAACACTAAAATCATTGTCTCAATTTGAAATAATATAAATTTTTAGGAGCTATTTCCCGCTTTCCACTATATCTTTTTTTGTTTAGAAAGTTCTGTCATAGAGAATAAATTATCAACAAAAACAAAAAAAGGATGCCGCTACTATGGGCTAGGAAATTAGACATAAAATAAAAATTAAACAATTTATAGAGCATTCAAAACTTCAAATATGTTATTTTGAAAATTTAAAAAATGAAAGTAAAAAATATCATTCTTCTCTTACTAGGGTTTTCATCTTTTGCAGCAGCACAAGAAATCAAAGCTGAGTTCAATAAAGAAGTCAAAATTCAGAAAAAGTTATCCTACATTCTGGATATTCCAAAAGATGTCAAAACCAAAATCCCAATGATCGTTTTCCTCCACGGTTCTGGTGAAAGAGGTAATGATTTGGAAATGGTAAAAGCACACAGTCCGTTTACATACAGAAATTTAATCAAAGAGCCTGTTGCGATTTTAGCGCCTCAGTGTCCAGCAAATACTTGGTGGGATACGGATGCGGTTTATTTCCTCATCAAAGAAATTTCAGAAAAATATAAAATCGACAAAGACAGAATCTACCTCACCGGATTATCAATGGGCGGTTGGGGAACTTTGAAATTGGCAGGAGAACATCCGGAAATGTTTGCCGCAGTCGCGTCTGTCTGTGCTCCAACAGATCGGGTAATGTATGCGAATATTCACAATTACAAAGATATGAATCTCAAGATTTTCCACGGCGGTATGGACGATGTCGTTCTTCCGGAAAATGCGTTCAACTTCTATCAAAAATTACATCCAATCAATCCAAAAGCAGAATTGACCATTTTCCCGAACGACAATCACAATTCTTGGGATTCTACCTATTCTGACCCTAAGTTGTACGAATGGATGTTATCTTTCAAAAAAAATGAATATTAATAATTAATTTAATAATAATTGAAAATCACAGTTAGCTTTTATAAGCGATAGCGCCTTTGTGAACCTAAAAATATTTTCAATACAATAAAAAAATCTTTGTGCACTTTGTGTTAAAACTTCTCCGATTAGTACCATAGGTTGTACAATCAGTAAAATAAAAAATTAAAAATAATATATATAATGAAATCGCCTTTAGAAATTTTGAAAAACAGTCAAGTATAAATGATAGGCGATTCCATATGACAATTTAAAAAAATAAATACTACATATGAAAAAGTTTGTAATCCTAACTGCATTGGCGCTTTCGCCCTATTTTCTTGCACAGGAATTGGTGAGTAAACCGGTTCAGTCTTATCAAACCGAAAAATACCAATCTAAGAAAAAAGCTTTCGTAGATAATTTGATTTCCAAAATGACTTTGGATGAGAAAATCGGTCAGCTGAATCTACCTTCATCGGGAGATTTTACGACTGGTACAGCCCAGAGTTCTGATATCGGTAAAAAGATTGAACAAGGACTTGTTGGTGGATTATTCAATATCAAAGGTGTGGATAAAATCCGTGATGTTCAGAAAGTGGCGGTAGAAAAAAGCCGTCTGAAAATCCCAATGATTTTTGGAATGGATGTAATTCACGGTTACGAAACGTCTTTTCCAATTCCATTAGGTTTGGCCTCTTCTTGGGATATGAATTTGATCCAAAGATCGGCTCAGATTGCTGCTCAGGAGTCTACCGCAGACGGAATCAACTGGACTTTTTCTCCAATGACGGATATCTCAAGAGATCCAAGATGGGGTAGGGTTTCCGAAGGTTCTGGGGAAG
>DLND01000056.1:854-1515 GCA_002476905.1 Flavobacteriales bacterium UBA7519 | reverse complement strand
GGTTTTTGGTTATCAAGGAACAGACCTGTCTAAAAATAATACAATGTTGGCTTGTCTTAAACACTTCGCACTTTATGGCGCGCCAGAAGGCGGACGAGATTACAATACGGTTGATATGAGCCACGTATCAATGTTTAACAATTATTTTCCGCCTTACAAAGCGGCTGTTGAAGCTGGAGTGGGTTCAGTAATGGCTTCTTTCAACGAAGTGGATGGTGTTCCAGCAACAGGAAACAAATGGTTGATGACAGATGTTCTTAGACATCAATGGAAGTTTAAAGGTTTTGTGGTAACAGATTACACCGGAATCAATGAGATGGTAGATCACGGGATGGGAGATTTGCAACAAGTTTCGGCTTTAGCAATTAATGCTGGCGTTGATATGGATATGGTTGGCGAAGGTTTCCTTAAAACTTTGAAAAAATCAATCTCCGAAGGAAAAGTTTCTGAACAAACGGTTACTGATGCTGCAAGAAGAATCTTGGAAGCTAAATATGACCTTGGTCTTTTCGACGATCCTTATAAATATACAGATTCCAAAAGAGCTCAGAAAGAAGTATTCAGTCCAAAACATTTGGAAGCAGCAAGAACTATTTCTGCAAATTCTATGGTTTTGATGAAAAACGATAAGCAAGTTCTTCCTCTTAAAAAATCTGGAACG
>DLND01000056.1:0-753 GCA_002476905.1 Flavobacteriales bacterium UBA7519 | reverse complement strand
ATAAAGAAACTGTTGGTAAAGATGTAAACTTCATTTTTGCAAAAGGAAGTAACATTTACGAATCTGCAACAATGGAAGAAAGAGCGACGATGTTTGGTAAAACTGCCGACAGAGACAGTCGTTCTGCAGATCAAATCAGAAAAGAAGCTGTAGAAGTTGCAAGCAAAGCGGATGTAATCGTTTTAGCTATTGGAGAAAGTGCAGAAATGAGCGGAGAATCTAGCTCCAGAACAGATATCGGAATTCCGGAAACTCAAAAAGAATTATTGAGAGAACTTAAAAAAATAGGAAAACCAATTGTTTTGGTCCTATTTACCGGTCGTCCATTAGTTTTAACAGAGGAGTCGGAATTGGCAGATGCTATGCTGAATGTTTGGTTCCCAGGAAGTATGGCAGGATATGCAGTCTCTGATGTACTTTATGGAAAAGTGAATCCTTCCGCAAAACTACCGATGACTTTCCCAAGAAGTGTTGGTCAGATTCCAATTTATTATAACGCAAAAAATACAGGTCGTCCACTTAGTGCAGATCATACAGAGAAATGTACGTTTGATAAATTCCGTTCCAATTATCTGGATGAGTGTAACACGCCGCTCTATCCTTTCGGATATGGTTTGAGTTATACTAATTTTGGCTACTCAGAAATCTCCGTTAGCAATGCAAAACCCTCCGGAAATACTTCAATAGAAGCGTCCGTAACTTTGACTAATAATGGAAAATATGACGGAGCGGAAGTCGTTCAGCTTTATATCA
>DLND01000133.1 GCA_002476905.1 Flavobacteriales bacterium UBA7519 | reverse complement strand
CATCCGCCGGTTGTATGAGGATTGAAGGATGCATCATTCGCAAGATTCCATTCCAGGGCAACTTTACTCCAGTTTCTCATGGAGCCGATGATCACATTTTTCATATGCCAGATAAGATCGCCTGCAAATGATGAATTAGAACCAGTCCATTGTTCTGTGAAATAAAGGTTCTTATTGGGGTAAGCTAAATGCACATTTCCTAAAACATTGATATTTCCAGCATACAAATGAAACGCTGATCCGTCTACATATTTTGCCGCATCTGCATCTGCTAATATATCCATCGGATAATCCGGCTTGTCACAATTATGATCATACAGAATTATTTTTGTTTTAATGTCAGCTGCCTGAAATGCCGGTCCCAGATTATTTTTAATAAAATTACCCTGCTGAGCCGACGTCATATACATACTCGGATTATTACCTGGGTGAAGCGGCTCATTTTGTGGTGTAATGGCATCAATCGTAATACCGTTGGCCTTCATTGCCTGAATGTACTTCACAAAATATTGAGCATATACATTATAGTATTCCGGCTTCAGACTGCCTCCAACACTACTTCCGTTGTCCTTCATCCAAACGGGTGGAGACCAAGGAGTGGCAATGATTTTGATATTTGGGTTTATCGATAATATTTTTTTTAGCATATCTATTACAGCCTGATCTTTGGACAAAGAAAAGTTTGCTAAAGTTGGATCCGTCTGTCCTGCTGGCATATCATCATAAGAAAATACATCTGCATTAAGATCTGATGCACCAATGCTAAGCCTAAGATAGCTAACGCCTATCGAATTTTCATTAGGAGAAAAAAGATTTTGTAGCAATTCCTCTTTTTTAGGTGCCGACAATTGATTGATAACCTGAACGCTTCCTCCTGTCAAAGTATATCCGAATCCGTCAATAGTCTGGTATTTTTGTGCCGCATCAATCTCAATGGTCTGGTAATTATTGGAAATATTTTTAAAATAAATATCAGTCTGTTTCTGAAGTTTTATAGTTTCATCAGCTTTAGTAAGCCAGACGCTTGCAGTGGCATACGCTGAGTTGTCTTCTCCACTACTCGGCGGATTATTGGAAGACTGATCATCTACATTATTGTTTTGGCAGAATATCATCGAAAAAAGACTAAGTCCCAAGAAAAACAGTTTTTTGGGAAGTATTTTATTTTTATTCATTTTAGTATATTTAATATTTAAGAAAATTGCATTGGCAAAATTTTTTCATTAGAGCCTTTCTAAAACGGCTTCAAGATGGATGAAAATAAATGAAAGAGGGTTTTAAACCTCTTTCACTTAAGAATATGATAAGAAAAAAATTAGTTCACACCGCGGAATTCTACACTTGTAATAGTAATTCCGTCTTTCATGTCATTACCACCAGAACGTATTGCAAAATAGGCAGTTCCAGTTTTGGTAGCAGTAAAATAACCATCTGGATTATTAGAATTTTTAGATCCAACAACCGATATTTTTGCTTTTGTAAATGGTTCTTTACCGCTTCCTGCCCAAGTATTGATACCTCTTAGCCAGGAAGAGTCCGTTCCGTCTCCGGTATAATCTTCATTTGCAGTTGGTTTTTTATACCCAACATAGATTTCAAACCAAGAATCAGAAACTCCGGTTTTGGAGCTTACAATTGCATCAGCCTGATATTTTCTGCCTTCAACTACTTCTACAGCCTGATACATAACATTTCTGTTCCATCCAGATGATGTAAAAGTTGCACTACCAGCACCCCAGCTCCAAAGCGCAGTATTAGACGGGTTTGGGAATGCTAAGGACCACTTTGCGACATCCGTTGCGTCCATAAATTTACCGCCTTTGATCAGATTTCCAGCTTTAGGGTCATTTTTTTCAACGGTAATTTTCTGAGTTGCAGTTCCTCCAACGATTCCACCTTGTCCAATAATTTGATGCCCGATATCATAAGTACCTTCATCCGGCAAAAAGATGTCATAAACATTAGGGCCAGGAGAAAAAGTTCCGATACCAATGTCCCACTTTGATGAGATATAATTATTGTTAGATGATGTCAATCTGTAATGGTTTTCTGATGTTTTGGTTACCGTAAAGGATGCATCGGAGTTGGTAGGAGTAAGTCCGTTTCCATCGCCATCTATCGTATCGGGTACGCAAGACGAGGTTCCTATTGCAAACGAAAGAGCAATTAAAAACTTATTGTTAAATATTTTTGTTTTCATAAATCTACAGTTATTAATAATTCTGATTTTGCTTTAGAGCTGTATTCAATAACTCTGAATAAGGAATTGGTAAAACTTCATTTTTGTTGGTGACAAAACCTTTAAACGACAATGCAGAAGGAGCATCTCCCCATCTTACCAGATCAAACCATCTGTGGCCTTCGCCGGCTAATTCTTTTCTACGTTCATCTTTTATTGCCTGCATACTAACAGGCACTGATGGCAGTCCTACTCTTGCTCTCACAGCATCAAGTAATGCTTGTGCCCTTGCACCTGTTCCTCCTAAAGCTTCTGCCTCCATAAGATAACTATCTGCTAGACGTATTACTATGTAATTCTGTCTAAAGTTAAGTTCCATTGAACCAGGAAGATCAGATACCCCTTTTCTGAAAGGTGCATATTTTTTGAGAAAATATCCTGTATCGGCATAAGCCGGAGAGTACGTTATTTTTCCTTCACTCTGCAATTTTTTTGCATTAAGAATAGTAGCTTCTGCCCGGGGATCATTTTGCATAAAGTTAAAAAGATTATCGGAAAGGGTGTTAAATGCCCAGCCAGAAACGATGTCAGGTGCAGTACTACCAGAAGCCAAATTATATGATCTTGGTCCTGTCATTATACAGATAGAGTTACCTTCATCTTTCCCTTGACCCCAAAAACTCCAATCTGACATCCCTGCATTAGTATATACCGCTTCAAGTACTGATTCGCTAGTGAATTTATTGTATTCATATTTACCTGGAGATACCTCGGAAAGCTCAAAAAGTTTATTATAATTATCTACCAATTTGTAACCATATTGGCTGGTCTGTCCAGGTGTACCATTCACTTGTGCGAATTGAGCTGCTGCTTCTGTATTCTTTTTGTCGTAAAGATAGATTTTTCCAAGTATTGCTCTGGCTGCTCCTTGGGTAATTCTACCATTTTCAGCGCCTCCTACAGTCATTGGCAAATCATTTACAACAGCCAAAATGTCATTTTCGATTTGATTATAAACCTCCTGCTTAGGTGTTTGAGGAATATTCCAGTAATCATCGTTCGAGCTGATTCTTTTTAATATAAGTGGAACATTCCCAAACATCTTAACAAGTTCAAAATAGTATAGTGATCTTAAAACTGTTACTTCTGCTATAATTCGTTTCTTAAAATTTTCAGAAACCGGAGCATCTGGCATTCTCTCCAAAACCCAATTGGCATTAGCCACACCTTGATAAAAATCTTTCCAGTAGCTAGCAGGCATAATAATTGGGTTAATAGTATAATTATTAAACCCTTGGATGCCAGCACCATCTGTTGAACTACCACCACCAGAATAAAAATCATCAGAGCCAGCGTTAAAAAATGTTACCATATTCTCGAATCCACCAGCGTATTTTTTCATTTTATCATAAACAGACGCCGTTGCGCTAAGACACTGATCTTCTGTCTTGAAATAATTGACATCATCAAATGAGCCTATGTTTTCTACATCACCGATATAATCTCCAGTACAGTTTACACTTCCAAGGCTTAAACCCGTAAGCATAATGACTGAGAAAGTCTTATATATAATTCTTTTATTTTTCATTGTTTCTAAATTTAAAATTGAATGTTTGCACCAAATAAAAATGTTCTAGCCTGTGGATAATATGCTCTGTCTATACCATATTCATTACCGCCTGCAATTTCAGGATCATATCCAGTGTATTTTGTGAATGTGAAAAGGTTTTCACCAGTAACAAAAATTCTGACTTTGTTAGCTCCGAACTTTGTAGTTACATCCTTCGGAATGGTGTATCCTAATGAAACTAGCTTAATTCTCATATAATCTCCTTTCTGTAGATAATATTTTGACATTTTGGTATAGTTACCATTTGGGTCGTTACGAGTAAGTCTAGGATTATCATTTGTAGAACCCTCTCCTGTCCATCTGTTAAGAATAGCAGTTTGATAGTTGGCATCCAGCATATCCAATCTTCGAAGACCTTGAAGTAGCATATTACCACCCTGTCCTTGCGCGAAAACCATTAAATCAAAGTTTTTGTAATTCATATTCACCGTAAAACCATAAGTGAATTTAGGAAGAGAACTTCCAATATCTACCATATCGTCCTGGGTTATTTTTCCGTCTCCGTTATTATCTTGCCATATAAAATCTCCTGGTTTTGCATTTGGAATTATCAAGTTTCCATTAGCATTTGTATAGGAGTTGATTTGCTCTTGATTTTGGAATACGCCACTGTAGGTATAACCATAGAATGTCCCAACAGGTTTACCAACTTGCAATCTAGAAACTGGTCCCATCGAATGTAAACTAGCAAACTCTCTCCATTCTACATCATCTTCTAGACGTAAAACTTTGTTTTTATTGGCAGAAAAATTTCCATTTATAGATAGACTGAAATCTTGCCAGTTTTTCTTATAGCCTAACTCGAATTCCATACCCTTATTTTCCATATCACCAATGTTAGCAAATGGATCGGTAGGTACACCAACATAACCAGGAATGGCTACACGACGAAGGATATCCTTAGTTTTCTTATAATAATAGTCAAAGCCTAAAGTAAAATCGTTTAGGAATCGAATATCTGCTCCTATATCACTCTGTGCAGTCTCTTCCCATTTCAAATTAGGATTTCCTAATGTGTTTGGACTATAACCAATAATTATAGTAGGATTAATTTCTCCATTTGGATAATTGCTTCCTGAGACAAGAGAACTTCTATACATAAAATCGTCAATTGCATCGTTACCTAAGACTCCGTATCCTCCACGGATTTTTAGAGTATTGATGATGTCATTATCTTTCCAAAATCCTTCTTTATGTACATTCCATCCTGCTGAAAAAGATGGGAAATTTCCCCAGTATTTTAAAAACTTGGATGATCCATCTCTTCTAAATGTACCTGTAAATAGGTATTTGTCTTGATAATCATAAATAAATCTTCCAAAATAAGATGCTCTTCTTGTTTGTGCAGTGTCCCAGGCACTGGCTGTAATACTCTTGGCATCAACTGCGTAAAATGCTGCTTCGTTCCAGTTTTCTACAGGTATATTACTGTAGGTAACACTTTCACCGGAACCAATATTATATCTGTAAACTCCCTGTCCCAGCATAATGTTAAAGTTATGATCACCCAGTCTTTTTTGATAGCTTAATGTATTTTCCATACTCCATTCAAATTTAGTCTGTGTCACTCTATTCAAGTTATTATTAACTAAATTCCCGAGAGTTGGGCTTAAGTAGAACTTAGGTGTAAATCCCTGGCTGCCCCAATAAGATTTTTTTCCGTTTAATGTGGTTTTGAAAGTTAAACCTTCTGTAAGTTTAAGCTCAGCAAATACATTTCCAACAAAATCATCTGACCAACCATATTTACCTTTTTGTGTATGTCGATATGCTAATGGATTAGACATTTCCTGATTTACCCAAGGTGATATCCCGTACGGATTTCCGTTGGGATCTCTAATAATATAAGCGTTGGTATAATTCGCAGGATTAACTTGTGACCAGTCGGTAACCACAGCAGGTGTAGTAGGATCTAGGTTAATGGCCGAACTTAGTGGGCCACCAAATGTTTCATTAACTCCGATACCTTGGCTTTTCTGATGGGTGTATAGAAACGTTTGACCTACTGTTAGAACATCTAGCACTTTATGTGTAGAATTTAAACGGGCATTGATTCTTTTGTAATTTGATATGTCGCCCATTACAATACCAGTTTGATCGAAATAACCAAATGACGCATAGTAAGTAGACTTATCATTTCCACCATTGATGCTTATTTCGTGTGATTGTCTGTCTCCAGTGTTGAATATTGTATCTTGCCAATTCGTTCCGATACCAAACATACTTGGATTTGCAAATCTAATTGGAGAATTATCATTTGCAAATCCTTCATTAATTATTGTAGCATACTGTGTAGCATTTAATAAATCTAATTTTCGTGCGGCTTGTGATGTCCCATAACTTCCGTTATAAGCTAAACTCAACACACCTTTCTTTCCCTTCTTTGTGGTTACTAAAACAACACCTCTAGCAGCACTTACTCCATATATTGCAGATGATGCACCATCTTTTAAAACTTCGATACTTTCAATATCAGATTGATTTAACCAACCAATACCGTCTACTATGATTCCGTCCACAACCCACATTGGATCATTTCCACCTGCACCAAAACTAGTAAGACCTCGGATCCTTACTGTAGCTCCTGAACCTGGTTGTCCAGAATTAGTTACCACAGAGACACCTGCAGCTCTACCCTGCAATACTTGTTCTGGTTTACCCGCAGGAATATCTTCAATATCTGAAGCTTTGATACTTGCGATGGATCCTGTCACGTTACTTTTCTTTTGAGTCCCATAACCGATAACTACCACTTCTTCTATCGTTTTTTCTTTAGAAGCTGTATCACTTACCCGTTGCTGCGCTGAGTAATTAGCTGTAAAATATAATACAGCGGCTAACCCGAGACATTTTGAATACTTTAAGTTCATATTTTAATTAATTTTTGTTAATCTCATATTGAGACAATAAAAATATCATTTTTTTTGATATATCAAAAAAAAAAATTGAAAATTTAAAAATCTCTTTATTTATAGTGATTTTAGCGGTATTCGATGTAGACTAATCTATTATTTTTATTATATTTGAAATCCCCAAAAACTACAATCAATGTTAAAAATAAGTTAAGAGCTTAGTAATGAACATTAACAATAACAAAATTACATTACCGCTCATATTAAGCTTTTTGATATTTTCGATTTTGCTAAATAGTATGGGTGTAATCATCCTACAGCTTTCACAGCACATTTCCTACAAAGGTCTCGGCTTTTTGGAATCTTTTAAAGATATTCCAATGGCGGTGGTTTCTCTGTTTTGTGTTAATCTCATCAGAAGAACCGGTAATAAAAACGCACTTATATTTTCTCTTGTTTTTATCATCCTTAGCTGTATTGCACTTCCACTGGTAGATGCTTTTTGGTTTTTTAAAATCTGGCTCAGTATCGTAGGCGTTAGTTTTGCGCTCGCCAAGATTTCCGTTTTCAGTATCATAAAAGATAATTTTAAAGATGAGCAGCTCGCCAGTACAATGAGTCGTGTAGAAGCTTCTTTTATGATTGGTATTTTTATAGTTAATATTGGTTTTGGAAGTCTGCTTTCCAGTAATTATGCTGCATATTGGAAATTTGGATTTTGGATTATAGCTGTGCTAAGTATCGTCACACTTATACTTTTAAAAAATACTGCAATTGAAGAAAGTAAGGCTGCGAAAAGCGAGTTTGCTGGTGGATTATCATTTTTCCGAACGCCCAGAATTCTCATTTTTTTTTGCATTATATTTTTAATGGTTTTTGTAGAGCAAAGCTTCAATTCCTGGCTGCCAAGCTTTTATAAAAATAATTTGAAGGTTAATTCCTATTTTGCATTACAATCGTCCGCATTTTTAGCATTATTTTCATTTATGGGGAGGCTTGCAACCAGTAGGTTGATTTTAAAAATTCATTGGTTTAAATTCGTAATAAGTTGCTTGGTTTCAATTTTTTTAATTTTAGGAATTTCCCAGTTGCTCATTACGTTTTTTTACAGCAGCTCCAGATGGATTCTCATTATTCTGATACCTTTTACGGGTTTATTTCTCTCACCCTTATATCCTCTTTATAATTCTGAAGTTCTCAATAGAATTCCCACCAGCAAAACACACCTTTTTATTTCGGTAGTTGTGATATTTTCTTCATTAGGGAGTTCATTAGGATCTCTGTATATGGCTATGATGTTTCATGGAAAAATGAGCAATTTTTATCCTTTATACATTATTATGCCATTATTATTTATATTTGGACTCACATTTTTTCTAAATAAAACTATAATGACCTATGACCGAAAATAAAAAAATTAAGACCAATCTTAAAGAGCTAATTGACACAAAAGATTTTGTAGATCATGTTTCTGTAGACTGCGTTATTTTTGGTTTTCATAAAGACTCACTCAAAGTGCTGTTGCTGAAGTATCACGACCTAGATCTTTGGTCTGTTCCTGGTGGTTTTATATTCAATGATGAGAATCTTAATGATGCAGCAGCTAGAACACTGTACGAAAGAACCCATCTTTCCGATGTTTTTCTGGAACAATTTTACACATTTGGTGATATCAAAAGAACTGAGAATAATGTCCATCAGAAATTGCTGGAAAATAAAAACATTGAAGTAGATAAAAGCCACTGGATCTATCAGCGTTTCATATCTGTCGGTTATTGCGCGCTAATAGATTATACACTTACCTATACTTTTCCAGATTCTTTTAATGAAGAGTGTCAGTGGTTTGATGTAGATGAGCTTCCGAATATGGCTTTTGACCATCAGGAGATGATAGAGAAAGGTTTGCTGTATCTCAGAAAAAATATTGATTATCAGGTGATGGGAAGCAATCTGCTACCGGATAAGTTTACTATGAAGGAATTGCAGCATCTGTATGAAGCCATACTTGGTGAACCTTTGAGAAGAAATAATTTTCAGAGAAAAATGCTGAGTCTCAACATTTTGGAAAGATTGGAAAAACATTATACAGGCTCTGCTAACAAAGCGCCCTATCTCTATAAGTTTTTAGAAAATCCGGAAATCAAAAACAGTGATTTTTCATAAAAAAAGCAACTCGGCTGAGTTGCTTTTTTAGTATTTATAACTACAATTTTATCTTGTGTTTTTCCCATCAACAATAATTCTTTCAGGTCTGTTGGCAAGTTCCCAAGCCGTAGTAAAAACAAGTTTTGTACGTTTTGTCAGTAACTCATAATCAATTCTGTCCGGCGTGTCAGTAGGTTTATGATAATCCTCGTGGATGCCATCAAAGAAAAAAGCTACAGGTATATTGTGTTTTGCAAAATTATAGTGGTCTGATCTGTAATACAATCTCTGAGGATCTTTTGGATCATCATATTTGTAGTTAAGCTCTAGTTTTACAGTTTTGTCATTGGCAGCTTCATTGATTTTTTTTAATTGTGTGCTTAGCATTTCGGAACCAATTACATAAACATATTGCTTTCCTCTGTTTTCTGGGTCATCACGTCCAATCATATCAATGTTAAGATCAGCAACAGTATTGGCGAGAGGGAAAACAGGATGATCGGAATAATACTCTGAGCCAAATAATCCGTGTTCTTCACCTGTTACGTGCAGAAAAAGAATCGAGCGTTTTGGACCATAGCCTTTTCTTTTGGCTTCCTGAAAAGCTTCAGCAATTTCCATTACTGCTACAGTTCCGCTTCCGTCATCATCTGCTCCGTTATACACTTCACCTTTTTTCATCCCAACGTGGTCATAATGAGCAGAAACTACAATAATTTCATTTGGTTTTTCAGAACCTTCTATAAATGCTAAAATATTTTCGGAATCCGGAAGGGTCTCACCGTATTTTTTCATAGATTCAGATGGAACTTTTTGATAATAAGAGCCTAACGCCGGTGGAAAACCGATGTCGTTTTTCTTGTACTGCTCTATCATGTATTCGCCGGCTTTCTTTTGTCCGGCACTTCCGGTGTCTCTTCCCTCCATTTTGTCATCTGCAATCACATAAAGGTTTTCTTTCAGTTCTGCAGATGTGATGCTGTTGTATGCATCCTTGAATCCTTTTCCGTCATAGGAGAAGTTTTTAGTCGAAGCACAGCTGTTCAGTAATGCAACGCCCAGCAAAAAGCCGTATAGTTTTATATTGTTCATAAAAGTTATTTGATTATTAAGTCGAGGTTATAAAATGATTGTTACAACTATTTTAAATTTTCTCACCAAACGTAAGCAGTGTTCCGTCCGGATCAATCAGGGAAAATTCTTTCATATTCCAAGGTTTGGTTTCCAGCTTTCCGTTTGGATGAATTTTTATGTCTTTTGATTTTAAAAGATCATAATACTTTTCGATATTATTTGATATTTTCAGATAAAGCATAAAATCAGATTTTTCTGGTAAAAGTTCCTTAAATTCAAAAAAATGCAACTCCGAATTATTATATGTTGCAATCAGATAATGGTCATAATCTGCAACGAAATCGAATCCCAGATCAGAATAATAATCTTTGGTTTTTTGCTTATCCGTAAAAGGTAGTTTTGCAATTATCTGTGAAATCATAATAATATTTCTATTAGGCTAATTCATCGTTCCATTCTTTGATGGTTACTTTTGCAATCAGTCCTTCCTGTACAAAAGGGTCACCATTGACGAAATCCTCGGCAGGCTGCTTATCAACAAAAATCGCCATTGCACCTTCCCCAGGATTGGCAAATGCGCCTGTTCCTAAAACTTTCCCGGATTTTAAAAATTCTGCTTCAAAGGCTTCGTGTTTTGGAAAAACGGCCATAAATTCATCCATTGATTTTTCGGCGTTGTGTTCATAAAAAACGACTGCTTTCATAATATTTTTTTTAAATTATTATCCGTAATTATTTATATGATTAATGCGCTTCCAGCCAATTATCGCCCACACCAACTTCCACCAATAGCGGAACATTCGTCGGAAAAGCGGATTCCATTTCTTTTTTAATTAAAGCTTTTGCCGTTTCCAGTTCCTCTAATGGAGATTCGAAAAGCAATTCATCGTGCACCTGCAGCAACATTTTGGTTTGAAGATTTTGAGTTTCCAGTTCACTGTCGATTTTTATCATTGCGAGTTTAATGATGTCGGCTGCACTTCCCTGGATTGGCGCATTCACAGCGTTTCTTTCAGCGTGTGCTTTTACAACAAAATTGCTGGAATTAATATCTTTCAAATGACGTTTTCTACCAAGAATAGTTTCTACATAACCAAAATCTTGAGCTTTTTTAACTTGTTCAGCCATATATTCTTTCAAACGCGGGTAGGTCTCGTAATAAGAATCAATCATCTTTTTAGCTTCGGTTCTGGAAAGTCCGGTCTGTTCTGCCAAAGCAAATGCACCCTGACCATAAATGATTCCAAAATTTACCGTTTTTGCCTGGCTTCTTTGAATTTTGGTAACATCTTCAAGCGGAATATTAAACAATTTTGCAGCTGTGGATGCGTGGATGTCTTCTCCATTTTGGAACGCTTTAATCATATTTTGCTCACCGGAAATTTCTGCAATTAACCTCAGTTCGATCTGAGAATAATCGGCAGAGATGATTTTTTTGCCTTCATCGGAAACAAATGCGCCACGGATCTGCTGTCCTCTGAGAGTTCGGATCGGGATATTTTGCAGATTTGGATTAACGGAAGCCAATCTTCCTGTTGCAGCTGTGGTCTGAGAAAAATTGGTATGAACTCTGTCATCTTTTTTATCAATCTGACCCGGCAATGCATCTACATAAGTGGATTTTAACTTCTGTAATGTTCTGTATTCCAATATTTGTGGTATAATTTCGTGCTTGGAAGATAGCTTCTGAAGAACATCTTCCGAAGTAGCATACTGGCCGGTTTTGGTTTTCTTCGCTTTAGGATCCAGTTGCATTTTTTCGAAAAGAATCTCTCCCAACTGTTTCGGCGAGTTCATATTAAACTCTTCGCCGGACAATTCAAATATTTTGGATTCCAGTATTTTCAGATCATTTTCCAGGTCTTTACTTTCCTGAGCCAGCCAGTTGTTGTCCAGTTTTACACCGGTTAATTCTATTTTTGCGAGGACTTTCAACAATGGCATTTCGACATTGTAGAAAAGGTCTTCCAGGTTTTCCTTAGCAAGTTGTGGCGCAAATATTTCATACAGCTGAAACGTTACATCGGCATCTTCCGCAGCATAATCTGTCTGTGTTCGTACATCTACTTCACGCAAGGTCAGCTGATTTTTTCCTTTTTTTCCAATTAATGAATCTATAGAAACCGGTTTGTAGTTCAGATACATCTCGGAGAGATAGTCCATTCCGTGTCGTCCATCAGGATTCAACAGATAATGTGCGACCATAGTGTCGAACAATTTTCCTTCCACTTCAATGTTATAGTTTTTCAGAACTTTGTAATCGTATTTCAGATTATGGGCAATTTTCAAGACATTGTGGTCTTCAAAAAATGGTCGGAAAAGTTCTACTGTTTTCTGCGCTTCTTCCTGATTATTCGAAATAGGGACGTAATATGCCAAGCCTTTTTTGTAGGAAAAGCTAATGCCAATAAGCTCGGCTTCCAACTCATTTAGAGATGTAGTTTCTGTATCGAAACAAACTGCTTTTTGCTTCAGAAGATTTTCCACCAAGATTCTCTGCGCTTTTGGTGTGTCTACGAACTGGTAAAGATGGTCATTTTCCGTAATGGTAGACTTAGTGGTAGTGGCTTGTTCCAATTGCTCAAAAGTGGCAAACAGATCCATCGTTCCATTTTTATGGGCAGTTACAGTGCCGTCTACAACTTCGGTAATTTTAATTTTATCATCATCACCTTCCATCAGTTCTTCAACGTACTCTTTGTTGGCAAAGGCACGATAAAGATTTTCGTATAATCTCCGGAATTCCAGCTCGTCAAATACTTCCTTTACCTTATCAAAATCCGGAACTTCAAGATCATATTGTTCTTCTTTAAATTCGATGGGTGCATCGCAAAGGATTGTAGCTAATTTTTTAGATAATAAGCCTCTTTCTGCACTGGCTTCAACTTTTTCTTTAAGCTTACCTTTCAATGTATGAGTATTAGCTAAAAGATTTTCCATTGAACCGAATTCCTGAATAAATTTCTTAGCGGTTTTCTCACCAACGCCTTCCAAGCCGGGAATATTGTCCACGGCATCTCCCATCATTCCAAGATAATCGATGATCTGTTTCGGATCATTGATTTCATATTTTGCTTTCACTTCTTCGACACCCAGAATCTCGATGTCGCCACCTTTCAGTCCTGGTTTATAGATTTTTATTTTATCGGTGACCAACTGTGCAAAATCCTTGTCTGGCGTCACCATAAAAACATTGTAATCCTGTTTTTCTGCTTTGCAAGCTATGGTTCCTATTACATCATCGGCCTCATATCCTTCGACACCAAGAATCGGGATGTGCATCGCTTCCAGAATTCTGTGGATGTAAGGAATTGCAATAAGAATCGGTTCCGGGGTATCCTGTCGGTTAGCCTTATATTCTGTAAAATCTTCGTGGCGGATATTGGTTCTTCCGACATCAAAAACCACAGCTAAATGTGTAGGACGATCCCGTTTGATTAGTTCTATCAAGGAATTCGTAAATCCGAAAATTGCTGATGTATTAATCCCTTTTGTAGAGATTCGTGGATTTTTTATGAAAGCAAAATACCCACGGAAAATCATTGCGTAGGCATCGATAAGATATAATCTTTTGTCGGTAGAAGTCATAGAAACAAAAGTAAGGAATTAGTTTGTTTTATCAATGAAAATTAAAAATACGTCAAATGCCTTATTTTTTTTCCTTGCCAAAAAAAAGAGATTTGTGACATCAACTACATAAATTTTTTATTATGAAAACAAAAAACTACTTCAAAAAAATTGCAATTGCTGCAATGGGACTATTTGCTTTTAATGTGCAGGCGAATAATTTAAAAATTACTGGTACAAGTGTTGATACGAGTGCCGGAACGGTGACTTTTAACATTCAATGGGATAACAGCTGGAGAACGAATATTGCTCCTGCCAATTATGATGCGGTCTGGGTATTTCTTAAATACCAGGATTGTGCAGATAAACTTTGGAAGCATGCTAACCTGAGTGTTACCGCATCGGATCATTCTACTGCTTCGCCACTTAAAATAGATGCTGTTACAGATGGTAAAGGTGTCTTTGTTTACAGAAGTGCAATTGGTGGTGGTAACATTTCCTCAACTTCCGTAACGCTTAAGATGAACGTAGCTTCTGCAAATTATGAAAATTACAATTTTAAGGTGTTCGGTATCGAGATGGTTAATATCCCTTCAGGATCATTCTCGGTTGGTGACGGTATATCTACATCCACTTATACGCAATATAGCATTACCGGCAACGGATCAATTGCTACATCATCTTTAGGAAGCGGTGACAGTGCGCCGGTAGCTTTCCCAAAAGGATATAATGCTTTCTATTCCATGAAATATGAGATTACTCAGGAGCAATATGTAGAATTTTTAAATACACTTACATATAACCAGCAGGCAAGAAGATCTGTAGCTGCTCCAAATTCTGCTGCTGGAACTTTTGCATTCAGCAATGCTTACGGAAATGGTGTCAAAATACAGGTCCCTGGAAATAATGCATCTACACCAGCTTTATACGGTTGCGATGTGACCCTTGGCGATTATAATGATGTGAATGATGGGCAGAATGTTGCAATGAATCAACTTTCCTGGGGCGATACTGCTGCATTTCTAGACTGGTCTGCACTACGACCGATGACAGAATTAGAATTCGAAAAAATATGCAGAGGTCCTTTATCTCCTGTTGCCGGAGAGTATGCCTGGGGAACAACAGAAATAAACGTTGCTTCTTCCACAGG
>DLND01000134.1 GCA_002476905.1 Flavobacteriales bacterium UBA7519 | reverse complement strand
ATATGTTCGTCGAAAAATGCAAAACGGCCACGTGTTTCGGCATCGGCTTTTTCATAGCTGATGCTGAGAACGGCAAAATCAGAAGTCTGGTGAAATTTATTTCTCTGGCTCATTTTTTCAGTGAGCAAATTTACGATTTTTAAAACTAAGGCTGATGATGAATATCACTTTGCCGAATTGATAATATCTATATTAATTAGTAAAATACTTAAATCAAAGCTCATATCTAACTATAGCTTTCCTAATTTTTTTTGCGATTTTGATAATATACAACAAGAAAATTTAATAAAATTTTAACCAAAAAAAATGGAATTGCATCTATAGAATATATCTAAATTTATATCTTTGTAAACTTAATAATTATTGAACGGAAATGGGTTTATTGGATATGTTCACGCAAGAGATTGCGATTGACTTAGGAACGGCAAATACGCTAATTATACATAACAACAAGATCGTTGTGGATCAGCCTTCTATCGTGGCGATAGAGCGTTCGTCCGGTAAGCCGATTGCAGTGGGAGAACAGGCAAAACATATGCAGGGGAAAACCCACGAAGACATCAAGACAATACGCCCGCTGAAGGATGGTGTGATTGCAGATTTTCACGCATCCGAGCATATGATTAAGGAATTTATAAAGCAGATTCCGGGCATCAAAGGAAAGCTTTTTCAGCCAGCTCTCAGAATCGTCATTTGTATTCCGTCTGGTATTACTGAAGTGGAGAAAAGAGCGGTTAGAGATTCTGCTCAGAAAGTAAATGCCAAAGAAGTTCGTTTGATTTATGAGCCAATGGCAGCTGCTATAGGAGTTGGGATAGATGTTCAGAAACCGGAAGGGAATATGATTATCGATATAGGTGGTGGAACAACGGAGATTGCTGTCGTAGCACTTGGCGGAATTGTTTGTGATAAATCTGTAAAAATCGCAGGTGATGTTTTCACCAATGATATCGCTTATTACCTGAGAACACATCATAATTTATACATCGGGGAAAGAACGGCTGAGAGAATTAAACTGGAGGTTGGTTCTGCAGTGGAGGAATTGGATGTTCCAATTGATGATATTCCTGTGCAAGGCCGTGATTTGATTACCGGTAAGCCAAAAGAAATTATGGTCAACTATAAAGAAATTGCCAAAGCTCTTGATAAATCGATTATCAGAATAGAGGATGCTGTGATGGAAACATTGTCTTTGACACCTCCGGAATTGGCGGCTGATATCTATAAAACCGGAATTTATCTTGCTGGAGGTGGTGCTCTTTTGAGAGGTTTGGCAGACAGGCTTCACAGAAAAACGGGACTTCCTGTATTTGTTGCTGAAGACCCATTGAGAGCGGTGGTTCGCGGAACCGGAATTGCTCTTAAAAATATGGACAAATTCAATTTCTTAATCAAATAATAATCTTCTTAAAATTGCAATGATTGTAAATTTTTGATACTTCTGAGATCGAATCCAGAAAATCATTTATCAATCACCAATTATCATTTATAATTTAGATGGGCGCTCTGCTGAGATTTTTTTCCAAGAATGCATTATTTGTGTTCTTCATATTTCTACAATTGGTTGCAGTTGTATTGATATTCAGCAAAAACTCAATGCAACAAAGTTTCCTTGCAGCTAAAACGGCAGCTTTCAACTCCTGGGTTTCGGGCTATATTGATGAAGGAACATCTTATCTTAAGCTGAAACAAATCAATGATGACCTTGTTGTGCAAAACAAAGCGTTGATGCTGCAACTTTACGGAAAGGAAAATGCAAAAAATCCTAGTTTCCGAAGAGTTTATGATACCATTGGAGGCGGACAAATCTATACTTTTGTGGATGGTGAAGTGGTCTTCAATAGCATCAATAGGAAGGATAATTATTTTACTATAAATAGAGGGAAACTTCAGGGTGTTAATTCCAAGATGGGCGTAATTGCACCAAGGGGAATTGCCGGAATCGTTATCAATACGACGGATAATTACGCTTTGGTTCAGTCTGTACTTAGTATGAACAAAATAAAGATCAGCGCAGCGCTTAAAAAGTCCGGTTACTTCGGAACGTTATCTTGGAAAGGTGATGATTCCCGTACAATGACACTGTCTGATGTTCCTAAATACGTTCCACTGAAAGTGGGAGACACTGTGGTAACCGATGGAAAATCTTCTATTTTTCCTGCCGGAATTATGGTGGGAACTGTTGCTGGTTACCAAGTGGACAGCAAAACTGGTTTTTGGGATATTTCTGTTGAGTTGAGCGAGAAAATAGGTAAATTAAGTAAGGTCTTTGTGGTTAGAAATCTTAAAAAATCTGAGGTTCAGAAGATTGATGATACCTTAAAAGTACAAATCAAAAAAGATGGTCAGTAGAAACATTGCATCGGACTTGCTTCTCATAGCATTGCTTACAGCTTTTCAGATTTTTATTCTAAACAGGATTACATTGTTTGGTCAGTATATTCCTGTGCTTTATCCTGTTTTCGTGATGTTTTACCCTTTTTTTAGAAATCAGTTTCAATTTTTAGGATTGAGTTTTTTACTAGGATTATGTGTAGATGCATTTCTTGGAACATGGGGAATCAATGCGTTTGCGACGACAGTTATTGCATATTTCAGAACCATTATATTCAGAACGTCTACGGATACCACTACGGATTTCTTTTCTTTCCAGAGTATCCAGTGGACCCAGTTCATATTTTTTATCATAACCAGTATTTTTATCCATCAGTTTTTGGTACAGTTTATAGAGTTTTTTAAACTCAACAGATTTTTTGAAATTTTATTTAATGTAATAGTTACCAGTGTTATTTCGTTTGTATTTATATTAGCCTATACATTAGCTTTTAAAATCAAGCAAAAAGTCTGAAACTGAAAATGTGTACAAACCAATCCTTATTTTCTTTGACATCGAGGTTGCATATGTCCTCCTAAAAATATAGAAAAGCACATATGAAATCACAATATCTAAAAATCATTCTCGCACTTTCTGTCATTGCAATTATTTTCGTTGCAAGGCTTTCGTATTTGCAATTGTTCACAGACCGATATGCACTAAATGCAGCCAATACATCCATCAAAATCGAATATGTCATTCCGCCAAGAGGCGTCATTTTTGACAGAAACGGAAAGATTCTGGTTGGTAATCAGCCTGCATTCGAGATTTCGTACACAGCAGCACTTCTGAAACCCGATTTTGACACCATTGGGTTTTGTAAATTGATGAATATTACAAAGCCGGAATTCATCACTACAATGAAGAACATTGAGAAAGAAAAATATTATTCCCGACTCACGCCGATGACTTTTATGAAAAATTTAAGTCGTGAAGATATGGCGAGAATTCAGGAGCTGATATTTAAGTATCCTGCATTTGCAATTGTTCCAAGACCACAAAGGCAATATGAAATCAATACTTCCGGAAACCTTTTGGGATATACCAATCAGGTGAATGATAACGATATCAAGAAAGACTCTTTATACTATTTGCCCGGCGATATTATCGGGAAAAGCGGAATAGAGAAAGCGTACGAAAAAGAACTGCGAGGTGAGAAAGGAATGAAATATATTCAGAAAGACATCCGCCAGAGAAGTATCGGTTCCTACAAAAATGGTGAGCTAGATAAAGAAGTAGTGACAGGAAAAGATCTAACGCTAACCATTGATTATGATTTACAACGCATGGCCGAGGAAATGCTGGTCAATAAGCACGGCGCAATCGTAGCATTGGATCCTAATAATGGCGAGATTCTTACGATGGCTACTGGGCCGGACATTGACCCGAATCTTTTCACAGGTCCCAATAAATCACGAAATCTTTACCGATTAGCCAACGATACAATCTACGAAAATAAACCGACGTTTGATCGTTCCGTTCAGGCAGCTTATCCGCCGGGCTCAACTTTCAAATTATTGACAGCATTAGCAGCAATGGAAATGGGTGTGATGACAGACAAAACAATTTTTCCTTGCGGAAGAGGATTTTTTTACCGTGGAAAAAGCATCAAAGGTCACGGTGGTGCAGATCCTTTGATTCCTTCTATACAGGTTTCCAGTAACTGTTATTTTACGTATGCTT
This sequence comes from Flavobacteriales bacterium UBA7519, assembly GCA_002476905.1. Lineage (GTDB taxonomy): Bacteria > Bacteroidota > Bacteroidia > Flavobacteriales > Weeksellaceae > Epilithonimonas. Next base: position 447 of record DLND01000134.1, on the reverse strand, counting down.
ATCTGGCTATTATAAAAAAATATCCCGGAAATCCATCCAGAGGTGTAGATGAATGGAAGAAAATCATCAATAGTTTTGGTGTAGGTGAATATCTAAACAATGATCTGGCAGTGGGCGCTAAAGGAAGAATTCCTTCTGGTAAATTTTATGAAAAGAGAATGGCTTCTATTTATAAAGCCAGCGGTTCCAAGCGGACAGATTTTAAAAACTGGGACGAAATGCCTACCGGAGCTCTGTATAATGGAATGGGGCAGGGCGATGTTCTTCTGACGCCGATGCAAATGGCCAATTTTGTAGCAGCTATTGCTAACAAGGGATGGTATTATACACCTCATGTTGTGAAATCTATCGATGGAAAACCAAATCCAGATCCCAGATTCAAGAAAAAACATATGACATTGGTTCAGAATCCACAGTTTTACAATGTTGTTCTTAAGGGTATGGAAG
>DLND01000129.1:3299-17530 GCA_002476905.1 Flavobacteriales bacterium UBA7519 | reverse complement strand
GGATTGATTATTTTAAGAATATCAATTGATTTTAAAACATACTTTGTCAAAGTTAAATCTTTGATAAAGTTTTCAACTATTTTAAGAGTTTCTTTCAAAAAGCTCTTTTTTTATTTATTTTAGAGGAAAATTAAACCAATGAAAAATCTTTTGCCGATTGTTATTTTGCTTTCCGTTTTCTACTGTAAAAAAACTGAAGAAACTTATTCTCCAAAAGTTGACAGCACAAAAATCATCGATTCAATCAATACAGCTAGAACAAAAATCAACGATAGTATTCTCAGTAGCCGAGCTTTCAAAGATTTGTCAGGAACACATACTTTGACACACGACCAAGTGAATGGTTCAGGGAAAATCACTTTTACGAAAATCGGCCCAGACGAATATAAAATCTCTGGCGAAAATAAATCGGGAAGTAATTTTGTGAAAATTGAAGGTACTGCAAGAATGACGTCACCAAAAAACCTTAAATTCGATGGTAGCATTACGCAAAGTATTTCCGATTATGACAACGGGAAATTGGATGTGAGAAAAGGCAAAAGAAATTTCTCTACAAAAGATGGCGGGAAAACTTTCAAACTTTACGAATCTGTAAATAATGCAGGATTTGCCGACAAAATAATGATTAAATTGTAAACGATGCTCAACTACGAAATAGAAGGAAAAGGAACCGAAAACTTAATTCTACTTCACGGATTTATGGAAAATCTCTCGATTTGGGATGATATGATTCCGTTTTTGTCAGAGAAATTCCGATTGATAAAAATCGATTTGCCAGGCTTTGGAAAATCGGATGTTGTTGCAGAAATTCAAACATCTGAGATAATGGCAGATGAGGTTAAAAAAGTAACGGATGAACTAGGTTTGTCAGAATTCCATTTGCTGGGACATTCGATGGGCGGTTACATTTCTTTGGCTTTTGCTGAAAAATATCCTGAGCTTTTGAAATCATTTACATTGTTTTTCTCAACTTATTTTGCAGATGATGAAGCAAAAAAAGAAACCAGAAGAAAAGGATTGAGAATCATTAAAGAAAATCTCAGAGCCTTCATCAATGCGGGTGTTCCGAATCTTTTCAACCCAAACGAACACGATATTTTAGAATCCAAAATCAAACTAGCTAAAGAAACAGCTTACACATCCTCTGTGGAGGGTGTTTTGGCATCTCAAAAAGGAATGATTGAGCGTGCTGATAGAAAATCGGTTTTAGAAAACTTCAAAGGAAAAATTCTGGTTTTGTCGGGCAAGCACGATTCGGCAGTCAATTCAGAAAAAACTATCAAAAATCTTCCGGACAGAACCAATATCAAATCCTATGTTTTGGATTGTGGACACAACGGACATTGGGAAAAACCAGAGATTTGCGCTGCTATTATCAATACAGAATTGCTGCATCATTTACCCAAAAATCTTGTTTTTTAAAAATGGAAATCATATCAAAAATTCTCATTGCCATCGTCGCACTGGAGCATCTATACATTCTTTATATGGAAATGTTTGCTTGGGAAACCTTGGGCAAAAAAACATTCAAAGGTTCGTTGCCAGATGAGATGTTCAAACCAACTAAAAAACTCGCTGCCAACCAAGGTCTCTACAACGGTTTTCTCTCCGCAGGACTCATTTGGACTTTCTTTATATGCGACCAGATTTGGGCAAAAAATGTCTCCATATTCTTTCTCGCTTGCGTTATTGTAGCAGGAATCTACGGAGCATTGTCAGCCTCGAAGAAAATATTTTTTGTTCAGGCTTTGCCAGCAATTATCGTAATGATTTTTGTTTTATTAAGATAAATTTTCAGGAGCTAATCCCGCTATCCGCTATATCTTTTTTGTCATTGCGAACGAGGTGAAGCAATCTTTTGAACTTTTTGGCAAACGCAATAACAAAAAAGGATGCCGCTACTATCGGGGCTAGTGAGCACTTCGGTATTTACGATTCACAATCAACTATCAACTATCAATCAAAAAACGTATATTTGCAAAAATTTTGGGCTTCGAAAGTCGAAGTAACCCATTCTTAATCAAGTCTTATGCTCATTAATCTAAACCTGAGCTGAGTCCAAGAAACAAATTTTATGAGCAATATTGTTGCAATCGTTGGGCGTCCCAACGTCGGAAAATCCACATTATTTAACCGATTATTAGAGAGGAGAGAAGCTATTGTAGATTCTACAGCTGGTGTTACTCGTGACCGTCATTACGGAAAATCCGACTGGAATGGAGTAGAATTTACTGTTATAGACACCGGTGGATATGAAGTTAATACCGAAGATGTTTTCCAGGAAGAAATTTCGAAACAAGTTCAGCTCGCCATTGACGAAGCGACCTCCATTGTTTTTATGCTAAACGTGGAAGAAGGGCTTACAGACACGGATTACGAAATCTACGAGATGTTGCGCCGTTCTAATAAGCCAGTTTATATCACTGTTAATAAGGTAGATTCTGCAAAAGAAGAATTGGCAGCCACAGAATTTTATCAGTTAGGCATAGAGGAATATTTCACATTGTCTTCGGCAACAGGTTCTGGAACGGGAGAATTGCTGGATAAGATCGTCAAAGATTTTCCAACAACGGATTACAAAGATCCTTTTGAAGGACTACCTAAAATCACCATTGCGGGACGTCCGAACGTGGGAAAATCAACCCTTACGAACGCGCTTCTGGATGTGGAAAGGAACATTGTAACAGATGTTGCAGGAACCACCAGGGACAGTATCCAGACGCTTTATAACAAGTTCGGGCACGAGTTTGTATTGGTGGATACAGCTGGGATGCGTAGAAAATCTAAGGTAAACGAAGACCTGGAATTTTATTCAGTGATGCGTTCCATTCGTTCTATAGAATATTCTGATGTTGTTATCATAATGGTAGATGCGACTTTGGGCTGGGAATCTCAGGATATGAATATTTTTGGTCTCGCTCAGAAAAACAGAAAAGGGATCGTAATTCTTGTTAATAAATGGGATCTGGTAGAGAAAGAAACCAATACTACCCGTGATTTTGAAGCCGCGATCAGACATAAAATAGGTCAGTTTAGTGATATTCCAATTCTTTTTATCTCGGCATTAACAAAGCAGAGAATCCTGAAAGCTGTTGAGGTTGCAATGCAGGTTTATGAAGACAGAAAGAAGAAAATAAAAACCTCCAAACTGAATGAGGTGATGCTTCCTGTGTTTGAAGCGATGCCACCGCCAGCGATCAAAGGAAAATATATTAAAATCAAATATTGTGTACAGTTGCCGACGCCAAGTCCGCAGTTTGTATTTTTCTGCAATCTCCCGCAGTACGTAAAGGAGCCTTATAAACGTTTCACGGAAAATCAATTGAGAAAACATTTCGGTTTCACCGGAGTTCCTATTGAGGTTTATTTCAGACAAAAATAATAATCTATTAACCCTTTCAGAGTTTCTTGCTCTGAAAGGGTTTTTTATAATAAATATTATCATTACATTTAAAATCAAAGATTAGAATAAAACTATGTTAGCTATACTTTCAGAAAACTTCTCGCTTGTCAATTCCTGGATCAATGATTTAAGAAATATTGATGTGCAACAGGACCGAATGAAGTTCCGTAGAAATATGGAGAGAATCGGGGAGATTGCTGCTTTCGAAATCAGTAAAACGCTGGATCAAAAAGAGATCGAAATCACAACACCGCTTGATACTATTAAGGTCAAGGAAATTGAGACGCAACCTGTTATTACAACAATTCTCCGAGCTGGAGTTCCGTTGTTCCAAGGGATTTTGAATTATTTTGATAAAGCAGATTGCGGCTTTGTTGCGGCTTACAGAAAACACGATGCCAATGATTATTTTTCTATTAAACAAGATTATCTGACTTGCCCTAAATTAGACGGTCGTCCGCTCATTATTGCAGATCCGATGCTGGCAACAGGCGCATCTCTGATTGAGGCAATTAAAGATTTGCTTACAAACGGAAAACCAACTTCCATTCATATTGTTGCAGCAATTGCCAGTCGCCAAGGGGTGGAAACCATCCAAAATGCTTATCCTGATGCCAAAATCTGGATTGGTGCTTTAGACGAAAGTTTGACCTCCAAAGGTTATATCACACCAGGTTTAGGTGATGCTGGTGATTTGTCATACGGCGAAAAACTACAGAGGTAATTATTGATTAACAATTATTTAAACGTCCATCGCCATTACCAAAATACTGATTTTTACATTTTTGGAATTATTCAGGATTTCCCAGGCAATGTTAGAAATGGTGTTTCCGGTAGTGTAAACATCATCAATCAGCAGAATATGCTTATCATCAATACGTTGTGTTAGTTGGTAAGCATTTTTTGTTTTTAGTCGCTCGCTTTGGTCTTTCTTCGCTTGTGCTTTGCTATGAGTAGTTCGTTTTAGCAATGTATGATTAACAGGAATGTGGTAGAAATTAGAAAGTTCGTTACCAAACAGATGAAGTTGGTTGTAGCCACGTTGTTTCAGTTTTTTGTAGTGTAGCGGAACTGTAGTTATAATGTCTGGTTTATTATTTTGGAAATCAACTCTCTCCTCTACCCATTTTGCAAGATTTTTTCCGATATTTTCCCGATTGTTGTACTTCAGCTGTTGGATAATGTTCTGAGCAAGGCTTTCTTTTTCATAATACAGTAGAGAATAAGCATTTGATATCGGAAATTGAACTAAAAGCTTATCTTTGAGTGTGTTACTATCGTTATAATTGTGGTTACTAAAATTGATTCTTGGAAAACAAACCTCACAGACAATATCGCTTTTGTCAATAATCTGGTTGCAATTCAGACAACGGTTTGGGAAAAGAAAATCAAAAACCATTGTCCTAAATTAATGATTTTCTGATTTTTTCAATCGATTTTTTCATATCAAGATTAAACTGCTCTTTATCTAGTCGCACTGGCGGATACTGGCGAACTTCACAATCCCGTATACTGCAGCTCTCACACGTAACACCAACTTCTATGGTTCTAAGTTGTGATGATGTTGCAAAGCTGATTTTTTTTAACGTCTGATTATTAAGAAGGATTCCTAGGCAATAGCTTCTATTACTGCCGTCTGAAAAAGGATTTTTCTGCGATGTAGAAAGTACAAGATAACTTACGCTCTGATCTTTGTAATGAGAAATCTGCGCATCTGTTAGTGTTTCATTTTCCTTTAAATGATGCAAGTTTTTCACAGCTATCCATCGTCTGCAATAATGTTCGTTGGTATTATTGGAATGAGGAGCCTGCTGGTGATTCAGGTGGAGTTCTTTCAAAATGTGGATTTTATCTGAATTGTCTTTTTTTACAAAACAAAGGTAAAACAGATCTTTGATGCCGAATTCCGAGGAAAGTACATTTGTAAGCCTGTAATAAAATGTTTCCGGCGAATCTGTAAAATGCTTGATAAGGGAATCAAGGTTTTCAGGATTCCATTCTCTTTGGTCAAAAAACTCACTGGTTTTCTCAATAAGTTCCGTTTTCGATATCAATAAGCATCCTGCAAAATAAGATGCATAGAAATTATTAAGAATCTCTTCAAAACTGCTGAAATCCAGCCAGGAATAAGTGTTTGGACGCGATGCTAATTTCAGATAATTAAACCCGATTTCTTTTGCGAGAATAAAAACTTTTTGGTTGTTATCCAGTCTATTATTGAGTAAAAGTAATTTTTTCTCTGGGATAAAAAGGGATCGCAGTTTATTCAATGCATAATCTTCAGAAAAATCTATTGAATTAATCGTGTAATCAAATGTTTCTCTTAGTAATTGTTCCAGGATCTCACTCTTTAAGTCTTTGCTAAGTTTTAACTGATTTTCCCGTGCAAATTCTGCTGCCGCCTCTTCTATTTCAGGAAAATGATTGTCATAAAGTTCCTGGAAAGAGCGCATAACGGCAAAATAAAACCGTTCTTTTCCAAGATTATAATTTTGTGATATTTCGATGAGAGCGTTGATAAAAGCGGTTACTTTTTTAGGAGCTTCGCTAATGATGCTAATAAGGTTGCTTTTATTAATACCAAAAAGATCAAGCGGGATTTCCTTGAAAAAATCCGACTGTAGAACATCATTTATCGGGATAAGGCTCTTGTCCAGTTTGGTGGATACCAAGTCGTCAAAAGTACATTGTAATGCTTCCGACAGTTGTATTATTTTATCGTGTTTTGGGTATTTTTTGCCGTTTTCTATTTCGTTAAGATAAGATTTAGACAATCCAGTTTTGGTTGCAAGATCTTGCAAAGACCAATTTTTTTTTTGTCTATACTGTTTGAGCTTTAGCCCAAAAACCACCCGTATATAGCTGCTTTCTGCGATCATAAAATCAAAGATAGATATTAAAGCGATTATTCGCATAATAAATTTTTAAAATTAATTAGCGAACGTTCGCTAATTGTGAAAATCTTTTTTATATATTTGTCGAACCAAATCACAAAATATTTTAATTATGGAAACGATGAGCCAATTAAAAATTTCTCCAGATAACAAGTTTAAAGAGATTTTTACGGATGAATTAATTGATTTTTTAGTTAAACTTCACAGGAATTTTAATCCTACTAGAATCGAATTATTAGAAGAAAGAAAAAAGACACAATTGCGCTTTGATGCAGGAGATCTCCCATCTTTTCCATCGGAAACCATTCATATCCGAAACGGAGAGTGGATATGTGCTAAAATGCCGGCGGACTTGCAGGACAGAAGAGTAGAGATTACTGGTCCAGTTGATAGAAAAATGATTATCAATGCGCTTAACTCCGGAGCCAATACATTTATGGCAGATTTTGAAGATAGTAATTCTCCAACTTGGGAAAATTGCATGCAGGGGCAGATTAATCTGACGGATGCCATTAATAAAACCATTGATTTTACTAATGAACAAGGAAAAAGCTACAAGCTTAATGAACAAACAGCAGTGCTTCTCATTCGTCCAAGAGGGTTGCATCTTCCTGAAAAAAATATAGAAATTGAAGGAGAACTTGCTTCAGGCTCTTTAATTGATTTTGGAATATACTTTTTCCGAAACGCCAAGCGATTAATTGCAAATGGAAGTGGCCCATATTTTTACCTGCCAAAACTTGAGCACTATAAAGAAGCGCGCTGGTGGAATGATGTTTTTGTGTTTGCTCAAAATTATCTGGACATTCCTCAGGGAACTATCAAGGCAACAGTTCTTATAGAAACAATAACGGCTTCTTTCCAGTTAGATGAAATCCTTTTTGAGCTTAAAAATCATAGTTCAGGTTTAAACTGTGGGCGCTGGGATTATATATTTTCCTACATCAAAAAATTTAGAAATAATCCTCACTTTCTTCTTCCGGACCGAGATCAGGTAACAATGGTGTCGCCTTTTATGAAGGCGTATGCAAAAAGAGTTATCGAGATATGTCACAAAAGAAATGTTCACGCAATGGGCGGAATGGCAGCTCAGATTCCTGTTAGAAATAATGACGAAGCCAACGATGCCGCTTTTGAAAAAGTGAGAAATGACAAAGAGCGCGAAGTGCGGAACGGTCACGATGGAACATGGGTGGCGCATCCTGCTCTGGTGCCGGTTGCAAAAGAAGTTTTTGATCATTATATGACAGGAAAAAACCAGATAGATAAACAGTTTGATTATAAAATCAAAGAATCGGAATTACTAGAAGTTCCTGCTGGTACGATCACTGAAAATGGTGTCAGGAAAAATATTAATGTTGGTATTCTTTATATCGAGTCCTGGCTTATGGGAATTGGTGCTGCTGCGCTTTACAATCTTATGGAAGACGCTGCTACGGCGGAGATTTCCAGAACGCAAATATGGCAATGGTTGAAACACGAAGCGGTCTTGGATGATGAAAGGATTCTCACAAAAGAACTAGTCTTGCAATGGGAGGAAGAAGAAATTTCTAAGATCCGGGATTACGTGGGAGCTGATCGTTTTGACAACGGAAAATTTAACCAAGCAAAGGAACTTTTTAATGAATTGGTTTTCTGGGATAGCTTCGAGGAATTTCTCACACTGAAAGCATACCCGTTTATCTAACCCTAATAAAAAATAAAAACTAAGAGGTGAGAAATAAAACCTATCTCATATCTCTTCTTGAACAATATTTAAATAATCATACTAAATCACAAAATTTATGCAAACAAAACAAGAACAGGTTCAGGGTTTGGAACAAGACTGGATCACAAATCCGAGATGGAGCGGTATCACAAGACCTTATTCTGCAGAAGATGTACTGAAACTGAGAGGTTCATACAAACTAGAGTATACAATCGCTACTGAAATGTCTCGAAAACTTTGGGAGAAATTAAATAATCAGGACTGGGTTGCTGGGCTTGGGGCTCTCACAGGAAATCAGGCTGTACAAGAAGTTGATGCTGGATTGGAAGCAATCTATCTTTCCGGTTGGCAGGTGGCTGCCGATGCTAATCTTTCCGGAGAAATGTATCCAGACCAGTCACTTTATCCAGCCAATTCGGTGCCTTCTGTAGTTAAAAAAATCAATAATGCTTTGCTTAGGGCAGATCAAATCCAATCGGTGAACGGAGGTGGAGAAAAAGAATATCTCGTTCCAATCGTTGCTGATGCAGAAGCTGGTTTCGGTGGAAATCTGAATGCTTTTGAATTGATGAAACAAATGATTGAAGCTGGTGCAGCAGGTGTTCATTTTGAAGATCAATTGTCATCCGCTAAAAAATGCGGACATCTCGGCGGAAAAGTTCTGGTTCCAACCCAAGAAGCGATTAATAAATTGATTGCTGCGAGATTGGCGGCAGATGTTTGCGGTGTTCCATCTGTGATTGTTGCGAGAACAGATGCAGATGCAGCGGATTTATTAACTTCTGATATCGATGACAGAGATAAAAAATTTGTGACTGGAGAAAGAACTTCGGAAGGTTTTTACGTGGTAAATAATGGAGTAGAACAAGGGATTGATAGAGGTTTGTCTTATGCCCCTTACGCAGATTTGATTTGGATGGAAACTTCAAATCCGGATTTGGAATATGCAAGACGATTTGCGGAAGGAATCCACGCTAAGTTTCCAAATAAAATGCTGGCTTATAACTGTTCTCCGTCTTTTAACTGGGCTGCAAAATTGACGGTTGAAGAAATGGAAAACTTCCGCGAAGAGTTGGCAAAAATGGGATATAAATTTCAATTTATCACATTGGCAGGTTTCCACGCTTTGAATACGGCAATGTTCGAATTGGCATTAGCTTACAAAGAACGAGGAATGGCAGGTTATTCTGAATTGCAAGAAAGAGAATTTGAACTGCAGAAAAAAGGTTTCCGGGCTGTAAAACACCAGTCATTTGTAGGCACAGGTTATTTTGATGAAATACAAACCGTAATTACCAGCGGAAAATCTGCAACTGTAGCGATGAAAGATTCTACAGAAACAGCACAGTTTCATTAAGGCTCATTAATCCATATTATAATTGTTGAATTTCGAAATAGGTCAACAAAAAACCCTGATTTCAAAGAAGTCAGGGTTTTGAATTTTATAATTAATAATTCATCATTAATAATTAGTAAAGCAATTTGTAATATTCGTCCGCCATTCTATCACTTCCGAATTGGATTTTTACATCATCCATTGCTGTATGAACTATTTTTCTCCACTGATTAGGATTTTCATAGTAAGTCGGGATGATTTGGTTTTCCAAAACTTCGTAAAGATTTTTTAGGTCGAAGTTATCCTGCTCAATTTGTTGCCAGTTATGATAATCAGCTTTTGGAACTACAAAAGAGTTTTCACCATGTTTTGCAAATTCCGGAATCCATCCATCATCTGTAGAAAGATTGACGGAGCCATTCATCGCTGCTGTCATACCGCTGGTTCCAGATGCTTCTCTGGGAACTCTCGGGTTGTTTAGCCAGATATCAGAACCCTGTTTTAGAGATTTACTTAGTGATAATTCGTATCCTGTAAGCACCGCCATATTTTTGTGATTCTTACTTTCTTCTACCAGGTTATTGAAAGTGGAAATAGCGCCATAATCCATCGGATATGGTTTTCCGGCCCAGATAATCTGAACAGGATATTTAGAGTTTTCCAGCATTTTTCTGAAACGCTCTTTGTCTGCCAATAAAAGGTCTGCTCTTTTGTATCCGGCAAATCTTCTTGCCCACACAATAGTAAGCACATTTGGATCAAATAATTTTCCTGTTTGATCTGCAACTATCGTGAACATTCTTTTCTTAAGATGTCTTTTCCTGTAATCGAAAAGCGAATCATCGCTTTCATCTTTTGCGTCATACAGAGGTTTATCTGCCCAATATTTGAATTCCTGAGCGTTGGTGATGGATTTGATTTCGCAGATTCCAGGATATTTGTTCCACATATCTCTAGAAACCACGCCGTGTAACTGTGAAACCGCATTGGAAATTCTTGACATTCTGAGCGCACAAAGGGAGTGGTTGAATCTGTCATCATCTACACCTTCGATTTTTTTGACCTCGTCTATGCTCACTCCGCAGAAATAAGACATATCGTGGCAATGGTATAGGTTGTGTTTTTCGTTTCCAGCTTCTTCCGGTGTGTGGGTTGTAAAAACCAGTTTTTCTTTTACTTTAGAAAGATCGCCACCGTATTTTCTTAGAAGGTAAAAAGCTGCTGGCAGTCCATGAGCTTCATTCAGGTGATAAACGTCTCTTTCCAGATTCATTTCGTCCAGAAGTTTTGCACCGCCTTTTCCAAGAAGAATGTATTGCGCTAATTTTGTAGATTCATTAGCATCGTATAATTTATGACAGATGGTTTTAGAAATATGATCGTTTTCTGGCACATCTGTACTTAGGAAAAACATAGGACATGTTTTGAAGGTTTCCGGATTCAGATACCATACTTTGACCCAAACTGGAGCATTGTGAATTTCGATTTGGAATTTGATACCAGTATCTTCAAGAAAACTGTACATTTTTTTAGTCCAGATCGGATTAAGTGTCTGATCCTGGTTTCTAGCCTGATCATAGTAGCCGTATTTCCAAAGAATCCCGATTCCTACAAAATCCTGTTTTAGATTATATGCACTTCTCATATGTGATCCTGCCAGGAAGCCCAGTCCGCCGCTGTATATTTTCAGAGCCTGGTCTATTGCAAACTCCATAGAGAAATAAGCTGTTCTCTTAGAATAGTTTGGATTGATGCTGTAAGGCATCTTAAAATTTTTAAAATCCATAGTTCATATATATTTTTAAGGTCTTCTATAAGCTTGCAAATATAATGATTAGTTTTTGTTGATGATAAATCAAGCTTCATCAGGAGAAATCTTTTAATTTTTTTTTGTCATATTTTCAGAATTCAGGAGTATATTTTCTTCATCATATGGTTTTATGAACTAGTGATTATATTAAATTTTATTCATATAATTATTTTGAAATCAATTAATTACTAAATTAGTTGAGGTTTAATGATAAATATTTAGGCTATGGTTTTTTGTGAAGATCTTCGGAAAAATCTGGAAATATGTGTGGCGTCAAAGAGTTTTGGTGCAGAAAATCTTATCAAATGGTATCACACCATCGGAGATGCTAACCTTAACGAACGTGAAGAATATCAGAAAAAGACTGAATTATTACTTCTAAACACTTTTTTTAGTCACTTTCCAGAAATGGAAATAGAAAATCTCACCAGCGAAAGCCCGGATTTTATTATTAATTATAAAGGAAAAAAAATTGGGTTAGAAGTTTCGGAGATTATCAATCATTTTGAGCTGAAGAAAAAAGAAAGCTATATTAACACTGTATTTCGTGACGTAGAACAGGAGCTTAATCAATACAAAAGTCTGTTTGGTATTCATTATCTGGATATCGATTATCAGAATCCTGAAATATTCTGCCAGCAGGAAAAGCTTACCAAAGAGATTTTATCTGCTGTTACGAATAATAAGAAAACAGGATTTGTAAAAAATATAAGAAGAACGCCCTCTCCAAAGGGTGTTTTTTTATTTCTGGAATACAGTTTTTCACTTTTTGATGAGCTAGATTCGGAGAAGATTCTGGATGTTATTAAGAAGAAGAATTCAAAATATCCTTTATATGACGGTAAATCTGAGGAGTGCTGGCTGGTGCTGGTTTCTAATATGTATAATATGTCTTCCAGATACAGTTACATCCACCAAAAAGAAAAGCTGAATAATGTAGAAAGTCCTTTCCGTAGAATCCTTCATCTCGAGAATCTCAGCAGGCAAATGATTTATATTAAGTAATTGATTAAGATTATGTTAAATTTTATTGTATTGTATATGGGTATATAAATATAATTTATATTTGCCTCAGTTATAACACAAACTAAAAATGAAAAATTATTTATTTTCTAATCGTAGAATTATCTTCGGTTTTTTCTTACTATTTGTTACTTTTTTTCTTTACGGACAAGTAAGTATAACCAGTTTGCCTTATTCCAAGTCAGATAATTTTAACACGCCCTATAATCCAAATAGTTTAGAGAATGCTAATGCTACAATCCCTGCAGGTTGGACTTTTAGCTCTTCGGCTACGGCAGCCTACAGAGGTATAACTGCTTCACCCGGAACTTCAGGTGGCTATTATGGCTTTTCAAATACTACGGATTCTAGTTTGGGAGCTTTACGTACTGGAGCTGTTGGTAATATTACATATACTGTTAGTTTTGTTAATAATTCTGGATCGACAATTACCGCTCTTTCTATTGCTTGGAATTATGAGCAATGGACATTTAATAATACTTCTGGCTGGGATGTTACTGGGACAGGGCAGTTGGCAACAAACACAACTTTGAATGCAGCTGATTTTGCAGGTACCACAACAGGAACGGCGGGTGCGTCTACTCCCAGATCATTATCTTTAACAGGGCTTAGTATTGCTAATGGACAATCTTTTGGCATCACGTGGGTAACAACAGATCCAACAGGAGGAGATAATGCTGTTTCAATTGATGATTTTTCAATAACGGCCTCTGCAACAGCTTCTTCTTATTCGGGTGTGACCGCAGGTTCAGGAACTGAACCCACAACCATTTCTTCGTTGATTACTACGCAGGGCGCATCAGTTTTGAATTTTGATTTTTTGGTTACTGATGATGCCAACACATCTGGTGGAAATGATAGTTTGCCTACATTAATTAATCAGATTGTTATTCCACAAGGAACAGGTAATGATATAGCAGACTGGACTCAGGCTATCGCTGGTGCAGAATTGTCTGATGGCGCAAACTCGATCACAGGAACTGTAAATGCAACCAATATCACTTTCAGCGGCATTGATACCGCGAATTTAGGAAATGTGTCGGATAATGGTACAAAAACATATTTACTTAAAGTTTGGTTGAAAAATGCTTTGGGAGGGACGTTGCCAACTACGGTTGATGGTCTGAATCTGGCTTTTAAAATCGATGGAAGTAATTTTACAACAGCTTCATCTGCAACTTCCACACAGTTTGACAGCGGAACAGGAACCGCTATAGAATCTGGTGCAAACAACAATGAAATCACAGTTGTAGCCACAAAACTGAATTTTGTCCAACAGCCATCCAATACAGCGATTAATGTTTCAATGACGCCAGCTGTTACTGTGTCTGCGGATGATGTTAATGGAAATAGGGACAGAAACTTTACTTCGTCTGTATCAATAACATCTACAGGGACTCTTTCCGGAACGCCTGTTTCTTCTGCGGCATCATCGGGTTTAGCTACTTTTTCAACGTTGCAACACAGTGTTGTAGGAACGGGTTTGAAGTTAACGGCTGCAACATCTGGATTTTCAAATGTGGACTCATCTACTTTCAATATCATAATTGCGACTGCTGCAACAGATTATTTCCGAACCAAACAAACTGGTTCTCCCGGAAACTGGGCAACAATAGGCAGTTGGGAATCATCATCAGATAATTCTAATTGGATAGATGCCACATCTGCACCTACTTCATCTGCTACATCGATTACTATTAGAACAGGACATACAATTACCGTTGCAGCTTCTGCAACTTCTGCAACTTCTAAAAATATTACGGTAGATTCTGGTGGTTTTTTAACGGTTAATGCTTCATTTTCAATTTCAGGAACTAATACGGTTAATGGAACATGGAATCAATCTACCACTACAGCCATCACTAATACCGGAACTCTTGTTTTTAATGCCGGTTCTGTTTATAATCATAATTCTAATGGGGGAACCATTCCTACAGCTACGTGGAATGTAACAAGCACTTGTAATATTTTAGGAATGACAAGTACTTCTCCTGATGGCTTAGGACAAGCTTTTGGAATTGTTAATTGGAATTCTACTGGTCAAAGCACATTCGCAA